>CAMLKX010000001.1 GCA_946480515.1 uncultured Sphingomonadaceae bacterium
ACCTCCAGCGGAATATTTGATGACTTCGCTGCGGGTTACTTCCTCCAGGTCCGATGCGGTTCCGACGATCGTGTAGGCGATGAGGTGCGGAAGGTGGCTGGTGACGGCCAGCACCATGTCATGATGGCGCGGGTCCATGACATCGGTTTTCGCGCCCAGCGACTGCCAAAAGAGTGTGACCGTCTCGATCGCCTGCGGGTCGGTATCGGCGGTTGGAGTGAGGATGCACCAGCGGCCCCGGAACAGAGTCGCAAAGCCCGCCTCCGGACCGCTTCTTTCCGTCCCCGCCACTGGATGAGCAGGAACGATCCGCGCTCCTGGGAGCAGGCGCTCCAGGTCGCGGGATATGCTTTCCTTGGATGAACCAACGTCGCTGACAATCGCTGATGGCTTAAGGGCGCCTGAGATGGATTCAGCTGCCCGCACCATCTCGCCAACGGGGACGCAAAGGATGATCAGGTCGGCGCCGCGGACCGCCTCGGCGGCGGTGCCAGCGACTTCATCGACCAGGCCAAGCTCCGAAGCCCTGGCGCGCACCCCTTCGTCGCTGTCATGACCGGTCAGGGTAAGGGAAGGCATCGCGGCACGGACCGCGCGCGCGATCGACGAGCCGATCAGCCCGAGGCCGATGATGGCGACTGTCTTGACCGTTTCCATTCCTGCCCTTGTGCCGAACAGTTGTGGCCGGGAACATCCCGGCCACAAAGCCCGCCCGCCAAGCGCATTACGCTGTGGAAATCAAGACCGCCAGCGAAGGAAGACAGTCGCCTTAGTTGACGTTCACGTCGATCTTGTCGGGCACGCTGATCTCGGTGGTATCGCCGCCGAAGCCAAGCTGACCCCGGAACAGGAACAACAATACGAGGACGACGATGATCAGCAAGACGACCGCGATCACACCGCCACTGCCGCCGCCGCCGGTCTCGACGATGGTCGTCCGCTCGACCGGCTCGCGCTCAGGTTCACCCATGCTCCACCTCCTGCTGTTTTGCTGGCGAAACGAACGTTCTCCCAGCCGCCCGGTTCCCGGCGCTTGACCGTTCGGGCTTCCTGTTCGAGCAACTGTTCAATGGTGAGACGAGCCCGACGCCAGTATCCAGGACGGTGGGGTGCACGCGCCACTGCGCTGCGACCTTTCGTTCTGTTGGGCATACTTGCATCCCTGTGGGCGGGCATGGACCCCGCGCTGGTCGAGCCGATTGGCCCGCTGGCGACCGAGCCAGAGCGCGTAAACGTCAGCTTCGCGCGCTGTCGCGGCGGATCGAGCCCGGCCTGCGTGGTCGATGGCGATACGTTCCGGATCGGCAGGCGGCGCATCAGGATCATCGGCATCGACGCGCCGGAGGTTGAAGCCGAATGCCCGGAGGAAGCGCGGCGCGCGGAAGCGGCGACCGTGCGGCTGCAACAACTGCTTAATGACGGCCCATTCGAGATGGTCGGGCGCATTGATGACATGACCGACCGATATGGCCGGGAACTTCGCGCGGTGCGCCGGTCGAACGCTCAGGGAGAGTCCGTGTCGATCGCGCAGCAGCTGCGCGAAGAAGGCCATGCGCGGCGCTATCTCGGCGGCTTCCGGCCTGGGTGGTGTTAGCCGCGAAGCTCCGAATGTTGCCACCGCAGGTGTTTTCGCGCAGGTGACCAGCCATGTTGGCAATGGATTTCATCAGAACAAACCGGGAGGCTGTCGAGGGGGCGATCCGCGACAAAGGCGTAGCGCTAAGCCTGGACGACCTGTTCACGCTGGACGGCGACATCCGAAGCCTGAAGACTCAAATCGAATCTCTGCGTGCGGAGCGAAATGCGATCAGCGCCGGCTTCAAGAGCGCCGCTCCGGAGCAACGGGCCGAGCTCGGTCGCCGGGCGAAGGAGGCGGGCGCGCAAGCCGGTGAACTCGAGACCCAGCTGACGGACAAGGAACAGTCGCTGCGGGCGCTTGCCCTGCGGCTTCCGAACATCCCCTATTCCGGGGCTCCGGTCGGGCCGGACGAAAGCTTCAATACTGTTGTCCGGACCGAAGGGGAGCTGCCCCAGTTTGATTTCGATCCGCTCGATCATGTCGCGCTGATCGAGAAGAATGGCTGGGCGGACCTGTCGCGCATCGTGCAGGTTTCCGGCTCGCGAACCTATTGCCTGAAAGGCCGGCTGGCGCTGCTCGAAGGCGTGCTGATGAACTGGGCGCTGGCGAAGATCGCCGACGCCGGGTTCACCCCGATCACGGTTCCCGCGCTGGCGCGCGAGCAGGCGTTTCTCAATCAGGGTCAATTCCCAGGGCATGAGGAGGAAACCTATCAGCTCCCGAATGACGACCTGTGGCTTGCCGGGACGGCCGAGGTCGCGCTGACCTCGCTCCATTCGGGTGAAATCATCGAGGCGGGCCAGCTTCCGATCCTCTACGCGGGCTATTCTCCCTGCTTTCGCCGCGAGGCAGGAAGCGCCGGGAAGGATGTGCGCGGGCTGCTGCGCGTCCACCAATTCCTCAAGGTCGAGCAATATGTGATTTGCGAGGCCGACGAGCAGCAATCGGCCGAGTGGCACGCCCGCTTGCTTGAGCTTGCCGAAACCATGCTGCGAGAACTGGAGATCCCCTATCAGGTGATAGAAACCTCGACCGGCGACATGGGGCTGGGCAAATATCGCATGAACGACATCGAAAGCTGGGTGCCGTCGCTCGGAAAGTATCGCGAGACCCATAGCTGCTCGACCCTGCACGACTGGCAGGCGAGGCGCGCGAACATCCGCTACCGCGGCAGCGACGGCAAAGTGCGGTTCGCCCACACGCTCAACAATACCGCCTTGGCCAGCCCACGGATTCTCGTCCCGCTGCTGGAAAATCACCAGACCGCCGATGGCCGAGTCCGGTTGCCGGAGCCGCTCCGCAACTTGATGGGCGGGGAGTTTCTGTGATCTTCGACGGGCGTCGTGAGTTTGACGTGTCCGGATGAACCAGCCGATCAAGCCCATGCATTGGCAAGGGGACGATGCTCCGCCGCAAGGCCGCCGCCTGAGCGAGCTGGCGTGGAACCTCGCGCGGCTGCTCGCTACCTTCCGCAAGCGGGGTCCGCGCGGTCCGTTGGATGGCCAGCCAGTGCTGGTAATCCCCGGTTTCCTCTGCAGCGACCAGACCACCTTCGCGCTTCGGCGAGAACTGGCGCGTGCTGGGTTCCGAGTTCATGGCTGGAAGCTCGGCTGGAATCTCGGGGCGAAGGCAGACACGCTCGAGCAGCTTCGCAACCGCATCGAAGGGCTCGGGCACAAACGTCCGATCGTGATCGTCGGCTGGAGTCTCGGCGGAATTTTCGGCCGCGAATTCGCGCGCTACCACCCGGAGCTGGTCAAGGCATTGGTGACGCTCGGTTCACCATTCTCGGGCGATCCGCGCCAGAACACCGTCTGGCCTCTTTATGAGCGGATTGCCGGCCACGCGGTCGACGATCCGCCAATCCCGCGCATCACTGACAAACCGCCGGTGCCGCACCTTGCGATCTGGTCCCGCGAGGACGGCTTGATCGCGCCGAGGTCAGCACGTGGGCTCGATCATGAGAGGGACAAGGAAGTTGAGCTGAGCTGCCACCACATGGCCTTCGGCATCTCACCCAAGGCCGCCCGCGACGTGGTGGACGAGGTATCTCGCTTCCTCGACGAGCTCGGGCCTCGCGCGTCCCGCAGCCTGAATTAAAAAATGGCGTCTGCCGAGCGCACAGGATCGCTCCGGCCGTCGAACCCTGATGTGACCTCGGCGCTTCGGACTTGATTTCGGAAAGACTTTCCGGAATCGTGTGGGCATGGATGTCGCGACTCGGACTGCTACCAGCAGAGAACCTCGTTCCGTCGGGCGTCCGCGCCGGCTGACCGTCCACCAAGTGCTTGATTCGGCGCTCGAGATTGGGCTCGAGGGGCTCAGCATGTCGCGCTTGGCCGAGCATCTCGGTGTCGGGATCGCGACTCTCTACCGCTACGTCAGCAACCGCGATGAACTCATCCGCATGGCGGCGGCGCGAAAGGCGCGCGGTCATCGCTATCCTGACGACGAGGGGCAGCACTGGTCCGCCTATGTCATGGACTATGCCCACGCGGTGTACGACTCGCTCGCGGGGGAGTCGCAGCTCATCACCTGCTTCATCGACGGCGGTTTGGGGCCGGAGGTGGAGATCGAGACTGCGGATGGCTTCGTCGCTGCTCTGGCTGCGCGCGGCTTTGCTCTCAATGAAGCGATGCAGTTGATGCGTTCTGTTGGCCAGATCGTGGTCGGCGCCGCCGCCGCGTCGGCGCATGTGCGTGCAATCAATGCGACGGGCGCTACGCTCGGCAGCGTGACGCGGCGGGCCTTGGCTCATCGCGGTGAGGATGAGGTGCCGACGCTTCGCCGATGTGCGGACGCCTATGCCGATGAAACGTCGATGATCGACTGGAAACCGGCGGTGGAGCGCGTGCTCCGCAGTGTCGCCGCTGAACGTGGAGAACAGCTTAGCAAGACGGAGTGACGCCGCAAACGGCGCGCCACAATAGGAGAGAGAGATGGCCGATATTTTGATCAAGGGCGGGACCGTTGTCGATGGCACCGGTTCGCCCGCGTACGACGCTGACGTCCGGGTGCGCGGAGAAACAATCGCTGAAATCGGTCCGGACCTCGCGGTTCAGCCAGGCGAGCGGCTGATTGACGCCAGCGGCTGCTTTGTCACGCCCGGCTTCATCGAATCGCATACCCATTTCGACGCGACGATGTGGTGGCAGCCGGACCTCGATCCCTTGCCGGGCTATGGAGCAACCACGATCGTGATGGGCAATTGCGGCTTCACTGCTGCGCCGGTGTCGGACGATCCGGAAGCCCGGATGGAGATGATCAAGATCTTCTCCTTCTTCGAAGATATTCCGGAAGGTCCGTTTGTGAACAATCTCCCATGGGATTGGCGCAAATGGTCCGAATACAAACGGTCGATGACCAGCCGCCTGCGGGTTCCGGCAAACTATGGTGCGTTCGTAGGACATTTGGCGATCCGGCTTGCGGTGATGGGGATGGACGCGTGGAAGCGCGTCGCCACGCCGGAAGAGATCGAGCAGATGGCCGATCATCTCGAGGATGCGCTGTCCGCTGGGGCGCTCGGCATGTCGTCCAACCTTCTGGATCATGACGGGCAGGACCGTCCGGTGCCGACCCAGATTGCTGATGATGCAGAATTTTCCGCATTGCTGGATGTTCTGGAGCGCCACCCCGGCTGCACGCTGCAGGTCATCGTCGACACCTTCATGCGCATGACGGGCCCCGCCAGCGTCGAGCGGCTGATGCGGCTGCTGAAGGGCAAGGCGGTGCGCGTTCAGATCGCCGGTGGCATTCCGACCCTCGAGTTCCAGAAGCCGGCGCTGGAAGTCATGAAGCCGCTAATCGATCGTGCGCAGGCGGAAGGCTACGACATCTGGCCGGGCTTCGCCCATGTCTCGCCGACCAATACTTTGTCGCTCACCCGGTCACTGATCTTCGCACAATCGAACGATTATGTCTGGCACGAGGTGGTGCTTGCGGAGACCGAAGAGGAGAAGCTCAAGCTCCTGCGCGATCCCGAATGGCGTGCCCGGGCGAGGGAAAGCTGGGACACCAAGGTGTGGAAGCATGCGCCGATGGCTAACCCGCATCGGCTTCACCTGCGCAATTCCGACAATGGACTGGGTCCGATCAACCTGACGCTCAAGGAACATGCCGACAACCTTGGCCTGCACCCCTCGGACGCAATGGCCGAATGGATTATCGCAAACGGCGTGCGCTCAACCGTGCACATGGCGCCGTTTCCGAAGCTCGAGGATTTGACCGTCGAACTCCTCAAGCATCCAATGACGGTGGGGAACCTGTCCGATGCACCGGCGCACGGACAGATGTTCTGCGGCGGTGGCGAGAATATCCTCCTGCTCACCAAATATGTTCGCGAGGGGCAGGTCACGATCGAGGAGGCGATCCATGTCATGACCGGCAAGCTCGCCACTCACTTCAGCTTCCCGGATCGCGGGGAAATCAAGGCCGGCAAGCGCGCCGATATTGCGGTGTTCGACCTCAACGAGATCGAAAAGCGCGATGAGTATAAGCGGTTCGATGTGCCTGATGGCGATTATGGCGTGACCTGGCGCTACACACGCGATGCCGCACCGATGCGCCTGACGATGGTCAACGGGATGCCGACCTTCTTCGAGGGACGCTTCACCGGCGCCATGCCCGGTGAATTCATCTCGCCATCCGTTCCGGCGAAAATCGATTTCGCTCAAGCTGCAGAATGAACTGTAAACGCTAATGGTGGAGAATGGCCATGGTGGACGTTAGCCAAGCCGACTACGACTATTACAATGCGGGGATGAAGAAGATCGAGACCGCTAGTTCGGTGCTCGTCAGCTCGTCGAAATATCTGAACCACTCCGGACTGCGCGAGCTGATCGCGCAGGAGATGCTCCGGCGGAACGGTACGGATCTTCCCAACACCGCCTACATCCCGGAGGTCGCCCAGATTCTCCATGACCTGGAGGACATGCCCCAGGTCTTTGCCCTGTTCGAACATGAAAAGGCCCGTCTACCGGAATTTCGTACCTGGCTGGAGCGACGCGAACTGTCGAATTTCAAGATTGAGGAGGTTCGGCACTGCGCGCCGGGAACTCTTGGTTCGGTGATCCATGATTTCCTCGTCAATAGCGGGTACAGCATCGATCACTTCTTTCAGGGGCTGGAAGTCACAAGCGACTACACCTTCTATCTGAAGGAACGCGCGTACACGCACGACATCGAGCATATGATCACCGGCTTCGAGACCAATCATGCCGGTGAACTGGCGCTGATCGCAGCCAATATGGTCGGCTTCTACAATTATTTCTGCCCGGAGCTTGCCGCCTTCTTCAACCGGGTGCCGACCTATCTGCGCGCGAAGACCACGCTCAAGAATGGCTTCCACTATCCGGAGGCGTTCAAGGTCCAGCTGGAAGCTGAAGAGATCGGGGCTCGCCAAGGCCGCGACTGGAAATATCCGCTCATGCTGGTGCCGTGGCGGGACCATATTGATCGGCCGGTTGAAGAGCTGCGCGAGGAGTTCGGCATCACCGATGTGCTGCCACCGGGCGTGTGGAACTACACGACCGCTCTGAGTGAAGATCAACCGGTGGCAGACAATGATGTGTCTGTCATGCAGGCTGCCGAATAGCCAGTCACGCTAGGGGCAGGAGCGATTGACCATTAGGCCGGTCGCTCACCTGTCCTCGGCAGCGAGCTGAGAACTCTTCGGTCGATCTTGCCGGTTGCGTTGCGTGGAATCGGCTGTTCGTTGATCTCGATCCGGGCTGGGATTTTATAATCGGCGAGTTTGTCGCGCGCATGGTCGATGATCTCATTCGCGGTCAGGGTCGCTCCAGCCTGTGGGACAACAATCGCGCACAGCCGTTCGCCCAAACGATCGTCCGGCTCGCCGAAGGCGACAGCGTCGGCAACTCCGGGGAAGTCCAGCAAAACCCGCTCCACCTCAGCGCAATAGATGTTCTCGCCCTTTGAGATGACCATGTTCGTCATCCGATCAACCACCGCCAAATAATGATCCTCGTCGAGGTAGCCGAGGTCCCCAGTCCGCAGTCGACCATCGGCATCGATCACCTTCGCCGTTGCTTCGGGCCGGCCCCAATATTCGCTCATGACCATTGGTCCCCGCACCCGGATTTCGCCCACCTCCCCGGGCGCAAGCGTTTTTCCCTGTTCGTCGGTGACAATGACGTCCGCCACCGGATGGACTTGTCCCGAGAACTGCGGGCGGCTGGTGAATGCTTCGTCCATCGCAAGGCTGATCGAACCGCTCGTCTCCGTCATTCCATAGCCGCCACCGAAGACCCGGCCGGGGAAGGCATCGTCCATGGCTTCCAGCAAGGTTAGCGGCAGGGCCTGCCCGCCGCTCGCCACCGCGCGAAGGGCGCTGAGATCGCGCTCCGTGCGCTGAACGCATTGGATCAGATCCCACAACACCGAGGGCGGACCCGTGAACTCGGTGATGCGCTCACGCTCGAACAGTTGCAGCGCATCGGCTGGCTTCCAGCGCGGCAGCAGGACGATCTTCCCGGCACGAGCGAGCATCGCCAGGAAGATCGATTGGCAACCGCTGACGTGGAACAGTGGGAAGATCAGCAATGCTGCGGGCTGGGGCTGATTAGCAACCACCTCGCTGACCGGAACATTATATTTTGCCGCCATCTTCGCCGCGAGGACGGCGCCTGCGTGTTGCGCCATCATCAGGCCCGTGAGCATCGCTCGGTGGCTGATCACGGCTCCCTTGGGATGGCCAGTCGTCCCGGACGTGAACATGATGCAGGCCGGGCTGTCAGTGTCGCTTCGGTTCGTGGGCAGCAGCGCATCAGCGTTGCTGTCCATCGCTTCGATCACCGTAGCCTCATCAAGGACCAGCATCGCGCCGCCATGACCCGCTTGCCGCAGAGTCTCTGCGCGTCTCTCATCGACGATCGTCAGCACTGCGCCGACTTCGTCAATGCAATAGCGCATCTCCGATCCTGCACCGCGACTGTTGATCAGCGCGGGAATGGCTCCAACCGAAGAGATTGCGATGAAGGCTGACATCCACTCGGGTTGATTGTGCATCGCCAAGGCAACCCGGTCCCCAGCGCGGACACCATGTTCGCTCGTCAACAAGGCCGCAATTGCTGCAGCATGCCGATGCACCTCGGCGTAGCTTAGCCGGCGCTCACCGCTGATGATGAACTCGCGATCCGCCAAGGCGGGCATCCGCTCGAACAGGCTTGAGAGGGTTCCGGTCGCGCGGGCGAAAATCCGCATCTGCCGGCCGCGAACTGCCTCCTCGCGTATTTCGAAGGGGTCCCCTGGGCCAGTCATATCTGCAGGCGGGCCTGCCGGATTCCATTGAGTGGCCAAAGTTGGAGATCCTCTTCGTCTATGTCTCGGGTCAGGCGGTCTTTACCTGAGCACGCTCATCAAACGCCGCGTGGCTCCCGCGGAAGTCCCAGCGCGCGTTCAGCGATGATATTGCGCTGGATCTGATTGGTTCCGCCGTGGATCGTTTCTGCCCGCGTATAAAGATACAGCTGCGCAAATTCGTGAAGCTCATAATCGGCATTTGGTGTCACCAGGCCGGGGGCGCCAATGACATCCATTGCCAGCTCGCCGAGGTTGCGATGCCAGGTTGCCCAGAAGATCTTGTGGATGAACGCCTCACGCGCGAGGGTCTGGGATGACTCCGCTGAGAGGGTGCGCAATGCGTTGTACCGCATCAGCTTCAAACCAATGTGTGCTTCGGCGATCCGCTGGCGGATGAGGGGATCGCGCGCAGCGCCGTTGGCATTGGCGGCGTCGATGATTTTCCGAAGTTCATTGCGGAAGTTCATCTGCATCGCCAGCGATGAGGCACCCCGCTCGTGTGAGAGCAGCGACATCGCCACTTTCCAGCCGTCGCCAGGCTTGCCGACGATATTTTCTGCCGCAGTCCGCGCACCGTCGAAAAATGTCTCGTTGAACTCGGCATCGCCGGTGATCTGGCGGATTGGGCGAAGCGTGATTCCCGGTTGGTCGAGAGGGACGAGCAGGAATGACAGTCCTTTCGAACCTTGGCTGCCCTCTTCGGTCCGGCACAACACGAAAATCCATTGGGCATGCTGGGCAAGGCTGGTCCAGATCTTCTGGCCATCGATCACCCATTCCGGTCCGCGCGGACTATCCTCGAGCCTGGCTCGGGTCCGGATCGACGCGAGGTCCGAACCCGCATTTGGTTCCGAATAGCCCTGGGCCCAAAATTCGTCGCCGCGCAGTATTGGCGGAAGGAATCTGTGCTTCTGGGCGTCCGTTCCGAATTGGATCAGCGTCGGACCTGCCAGCGTTATGCCGATGTGCCCCAATCTCCCGGGTGCGCCGGCGCGGGCATATTCTTCCGCAAAGATCACCTGCTCGGCGATGCTCGCGTCGCGGCCGCCATGTTCCTTCGGCCAGCCGATGGCGCCCCAGCCGGACTCGCCAAGGGCTCGCTCCCATGAGCGCCGTTCATCGACCAAGCCGCTCATGCCGGTGAAGCCGCGGATTGACGCAAACGGGCCGGAGAGCTGTTCGTCCAGCCACTGCGCGACCTCAGCGCGAAAGGCCTCCTGTTCGGGTGAGAAGCCGGTTTTCATGCGCGCTCACCTTCAAGTCCGATCATCTGAGCGACGCGTTCCCGGTGGAAGGCCGGATCCCCCAACAGCAGTGCGCTGCTTTTGGCCCGCTTGAAATAAAGGTGAGCGTCATGCTCCCAGGTGAACCCGATCCCGCCATGAAGCTGGATCGCATCTCCGGCGCATCGTGTGAATGCATCTGAACAATATGACGCAGCAATGGCCGCAGCTTCGGGCAGCTCATCAGAACCCTCATCGGCGATGCACGCTGTGTAGTAGGCCGCCGTCTTTGCCGTTTCGGCAAGCACCATCATGTCCGCCATGCGGTGCTTGAGCGCCTGAAAGCTGCCGATCGGCCGGCCAAATTGCTCGCGCGTCTTACTGTAGTCCACCGTCAGGTCGAGGACGCCGTCCGTGCCGCCTGCCTGCTCGGCTGCAATCCCGATCCGCGCCCGGTCCAGCACTCTTGCGACTGCTGGGGCAGCATCGCCGGTCCCGACCAGCTGATCGGCGTTGATCGCGACATTTTCGAAGCGAATGGCGGCCAGGGGGCGGGTTAGGTCCATCGTGGTCTGACGCTCAATCGTGAGTCCCTCCGCATCTCGCGGGACCAGGACAAGCGCTGAGCTGCCGTCTTCGCGGACCGCCACGACCAGGAGCAGGTCTGCTGCATGTCCAAACGGTACGAAGCCGCAAGTTCCGGTCAGACCAAGCGCGCCACTCGAGTCACTGCGGAGCCGCACTGCTGGAATGAGTTCGCGTCCGGTGCCGCGGTAGGCGAGGGCAGCGACCAGGCTTCCCTCAGCAAGCTGCGGCAGCAGCCTCTGCTGCTGCTCCTCTGTTCCTTGCTCCATCAACGCTGCCATCGCCATCCCAACACTTGAGGCGAAGGGTGATGGCAGCAGTGATCGGCCCAATTCCATCATGACAATAGCCAGACCGACCATCCCCATGCCGGAGCCGCCAAGGCTTGTCGGCAGTGCTACGCCGCCCAACCCAAGTTCAGCCGTCAGCTCTTTCCAGAGCGCGGGATCATAGCCGAGTTCGCTGGTCATCGCCGATCGGACCACTGCTGAACCGGCCCGTTCGGCCAGAAAGCTTCGGACCGTGTCCTGGAGGAGAAGTTGCTCCTCCGTCAGCGCAAATTGCATGCCTTATGCCGCCGCTTGCGCCTGTGGCCTTCCGCTCGGCCATTCGGCGTAGAACTGATAGTACCACCGGCGAAAATCGGCGATCGGGCCGTCGCCCTGGCAGATCGGTGGATTGGGGATGAAGCGCTGCCGATCCCAGATCACCTTGTCCTGATCGAATTGCTTGATGATGTCGCGGATCAGGGCTCTCGCTAGCCCTGCTGTCGGGCCTTCAGCCTGGGTTCTAGGCTGGGTGAAGGCGAAGCGGACCCGCAGCAAATCGGTGTCGACCGGGGTCATTCCGGCGAGGAGCAGCGTCTCGGAGATTCCGCTGAAGCGCGTCCAGCCTTGGCCCGGTCCGACATTGCCGTTGGCAATCGTCCCATCGACCTCGCCTTTCGGAGTTCCCAGCTTGGCGTTCACAACACCGGTGCGGCGGTGACCATCAAAATTCACCTTGTTGTTTTCCGGGAAGCTGGCGGTGCCGTGCACAAATTCGAAGTGCGCCGAGTCCGCACTGTTCTCCGCCAGAAATTGCAGCGGCGCATGCACGAACCAGTCATACCGCTCAAAAGCGGTCCATTGCGGGTCGCCGACTTCCGAGAACACCTGGAGTTCCCACTTCGGTTCTTCGCCGGAGGGGTGATACCACATCCACACGAACCCGTTCGCTTCTGCCGTCGGCCGGCCTCCGCACGGGCGCTTCACCTGCGGAGGAATCGTCTTCGAATAAGGGATTTCTCGGACGACCCCGGTCTCGTCATACCTCCATGCGTGGAATGGGCATTCGAGCAGATTGCCGTTGACCTTGCCGCCATGGCCAAGGTGAGCTCCCAGATGTCGGCAGTAGGCATCGATGATCCGCGCTGTTCCATCCTCGCCGCGCCACATGACCAGTTCACGGCCGAAGGCCCGCAGCGGCTTAACCGTCCCTACGGAAAGCTCGTCGGAGTAGCAGGCGACGAACCAGCCGTAAGGATAAGGCAATTGGTCCGAGCCGCGCTCCTCCGAACTGGCAAGGTTCTCTGGCCGGGCGAGCCGCCATTCGGCCAACTCCTCCTTGTTCATGGTGCTTAGCACTTGCCAAGTCGCGACTGGCGGAGTGCGGGCGTCCTGCGTTGATCCGTGATCGTGAGCCATGGTCATTGTCCTAGGCGAGCTTGAAAACGCGGCGCGCGTTTTCGCGGAGGAATTTCGGCCACACCTCATCCTTGAGGGGCAGCTGATCGAGATCGGAGAAGATTCGATCGAGGGTCAGGCCCATCGGAAAATAGCCGGCATAGATGATCTTGTCGGCGCCGCGCGTATTGGCGAAATTGATGATCGACTTCGGCAAGTGCTTCGGGGCGAACGCGCTGGTCGAATAATAGAGATTGGGCCATTTGAGCATCAGCTTGACCGCAAGCGCATCCCACGGTTCCGCTCCATGACGCATCACCACCCGCAAATCGGGAAAAAACCAGCACACCTCGTCTAGCAGTTCGACTTTCTGCGGCGCCATCGGCACCCGCGGGCCGGGCACTCCTGCGTTGAGGACGATCGGGATGTCGAGTTCGACGCAGGTCGCGTAGATTGGGAACATATATTTGTGGTCGATCGGCACCTGCGGGAAGGTTCCGCACGGGAACACGCTGACCGCCCTGATCCCGAAATCGCGGTGGAGCCGTTTGATTCGCCGGACTTCCTCCATGCCCTTGTTCGGGTCGGCGGGCACGTCGAAGAAAAAGCGGTCAGGAAATCGCTCGCGGGCGGCGAGCGCGGTCGGGGAGCGGTCGTCGAAGCCGACCATCGCCTGCGCGATATTGAACCGATCCATCTGCTCCACGGTCCAGGCGATAAAATCGCCCTGATCGCCGATATCCGGAACTCCCTTGAACATATATTGCGCAGGCATTTCAAATGCCTCGCGGCTCTCCTGGTCGCGCAACAGAGGGCGAAAATTATCGTACCAGTCGGATCGATCCTCTCCGCTCGGAATCCCCATCATTGTGTCAATGACGCCGATGTCGGCAGGTCGTGGCATTCTGAAGCCCCTCAATCAAATTCGTAGACTATAGTCTATAAATATCGTGTGAGATGCAAGTGTCAGATCAGGAATTCACCGCTCACAAGGGTCCGGACGTCGCGCCTTCAGGGGGGGCAAGATAGTTTCTCATGGAGAAGGATTGCTAATCTCATGCTTGGTCATGAGCTTCGTGCCGGGCGATTCTGCTATGCCCGCAACCCTGTGCTGATTCTCGCGCGCCGTTTGATGTGCCAGAACCAGAGGTTCGAAGAATGAAGTTTCAGGCGTGAATCCGGTACTCAGAAGCTTGCTTGCCCAGATCGGTACGGACCAACTGTCGAGCTGGTTCCTGATCAGCGGGCCGCGCATTGATGGATTCCGCCGGCTGATCAGCGATCCACCGATTGCCAATGATGACGTTCAAGCTGGTCCGGCTCACCCCTACCTCATCCTTGCGCTGCTCCCGAAGCTGCTGGAATCTACCCCGTTCGAGGCTCCCGCAGGGGCGCGGTTTGGGGTCAATTACGGAATGGACGATGTGCGGTTCGTCAACCCGGTGCCGCCCGGCTCGGAAGTTCGCGGCCGGTTCACCATTGCCGATGCGTTCGAGAAGCACACTGGCCAGGTCCAGCTCAGCATGGATGTGCGCGTGGAGATTCAAGGACAAGAGTCGCCGGCGCTCACCTGCCGGTGGATCACCCAAGTCTACACTTGATGCTGGTCAGGGATGAGCAAGTCGCGCGCCTCCTGACCTCCATCGAGCAGGCGGTTGACCCTCAGTTCAACCGCCCAGCGATCGCCCTCGCGCCGAAGCTCCCAACGGTTTGCGGCGACACGGTGCACCGTGAAATGCGTTCCGTCCCACCGAAAAACGCAGGAATAGCCGGTTGCCGTTGCCTGATCGCCATCCAAGGTGATCGTCACTGGGCTAAGGACATGGGCCGCACCGCCGGCGATCAGCTGCTGGTGAGTGTCGGCTTCGAGCAGCGCCCTAATCGCGTCGGAACCCCGGCTAATTCCCATGCCTCCAACGTCGTACGCTCCGTCAGCAGCCCAGAGACTGGCAGCTCCGGCGCAATCACCTCGATCCGCTGCGGGACCGTATGAGGCGATTACATCGCGGATCGCTTCCAGATCTTCGAGACGCTGCATCCTGCGCGTCAGCGCCTCAATCGCGGCATTCGCCTGCATCACTTCCTCGCCCATGGATTTGCTCGATCGATTTGCGAGAGCCTAAGCTAGCGCTGAACGCCCAAGTTGGAAGTGACCTCATGTCGACGCCCTTGCTTCAGTTCGAGCTTCGGGAGACCGCAACCATGATCCGGGAGGTGACAGCGCGGTTTGCCACCGAACAAATTGCGCCGCTCGCCGCGAGGATTGATGCCGAGGACTGGTTCCCCAGAGAGCTGTGGCCGCGGATGGGCGCGCTTGGATTGCATGGGATCACGGTCGAGCAGGAGTGGGGCGGGCTCGGCCTCGGCTATTTGGAGCATGTAATCGCGCAGGAGGAGATCGCCCGTGCATCGGCATCGATCGGCCTCAGCTACGGCGCGCACTCCAACCTGTGCATTAACCAGATCCGCCGCTGGGGCAGTGATGAGCAGAAACGAAGCCTTCTCCCCAAGCTGATCTCGGGGGAGCATGTCGGCGCGCTGGCGATGAGCGAGGCGGGGTCGGGCAGTGACGTCCTGTCGATGAAGCTCAGCGCCGAGCGGAGGGACGATGGCTATGTTCTGAAGGGGACGAAATTTTGGATCACCAACGGTCCTGAAGCGGATGTGCTGGTGGTCTACGCCCGCACCGGCGAGGAACCGCGTTCAATCAGCAGCTTCATCATCGAACGCGGCGCGCCAGGTTTTTCGGTCGGTCAGAAGATCGACAAGATGGGCATGCGGGGAAGTCCAACGGCCGAGCTGGTGTTCGACGAGTGTTTCGTTCCAGCCGAACGTCGGCTCGGGAATGAAAATGGCGGGGCCGAAATCCTGATGAGCGGTCTGGATTATGAGCGAACCGTGCTCGCCGGGGTCCAGATCGGGATCATGCAGGCCTGTCTCGATGTTGTGCTGCCCTATGTCCGCGATCGCCAGCAATTCGGCCGGCCGATCGGGAGCTTTCAGCTGATTCAGGCCAAGGTTGCGGACATGTATGTCGCACTGAATTCGGCGCGGGCCTATGTCTATCAGGTCGCGCCGGCCGCTCAACGCGTCACGATGCTGCCGGTGCAATCCTGCTTGCGAGCGAGAACGCGTTCCGCGTGGCAGGGGAGGCGGTTCAGGCGCTTGGCGGTGCAGGCTACACGCGGGACTGGCCCGTCGAGCGATTCCTGCGCGATTCCAAGCTGCTCGATATCGGCGCCGGCACCAACGAGATTCGGAGGATGCTGATCGGCCGCGAACTCATCGGTGTTTAATTACTCGGCAGCGACGCCTTGCAGCGCGTGCCGGACCGAGTCCGCCAACTCTGGTCGGCAGATGATCAGGTCCGGCAGGTAGACGTCTTCCTGATTGTAGACGAGCGGGCTTCCATCCAGTCTGGAGCAGAACAGGCCATGGGCCTGCGCCACGGCGACCGGCGCTGCGGAATCCCACTCGAACTGTCCGCCGGAATGGACGTAGATCTCCGCCTGTCCGCGCACAACCGCCATCGCCTTGGCGCCCGCTGATCCCATTTCGAGCAGCTCCGCCCCAAGCGCTTCCGCGACTTGCACGGCCTCCTTCGCTGGACGTGTCCGGCTGACCAGCATGCGTAGGGGCGCGTTTGCTGCCGGTAACGGGCTCGGCCGATCAGAGCGCAAGACGAGCCCCGCTCCCGGCAGCGCCACAGCCCCGATTTCGGCAACGCCATTGATCGTCAGCGCGACATGGACGGCCCAATCCTCACGCTTCTCGCCATACTCGCGGGTGCCGTCCACCGGATCGATGATCCACACCCGCTCCATGCCGAGGCGGGCGCCATCGTCCTTCATTTCCTCCGACAGCAGTCCGTCATCGGGCCGCTGCTCACGCAAAGCGTGGACCAGGAACTGGTTGGCGGTCTGATCGCCGGCCTTACCCAAAGCCTTCGGCGAGAAGACCTCAGATTCGCGCACGGCGATCAGAATTTGCCCAGCGGTTTCCGCCAGATGGGCGGCCAGATCGGCGTCCGTCATGCCCGGCCCAACACTTTGGAGACGATGAGATCGGCGGCTTCCTCCGGTGACATCTTCGTTGTGTCGATGTGGATCTCCGGGTTCTCCGGAGATTCATACGGACTGTCGATGCCAGTGAAGTTCTTGAGCGTCCCCTGGCGAGCCTTCTTGTAGAGCCCCTTGACGTCGCGCTTCTCCGCTTCAGCCAATGGCGTATCGATGTGCACCTCGAAGAACTCGCCTTCCGGGATCATCTGCCTGACCATGTCGCGCTCCGCACGGAACGGGGAGATGAACGCCGTGATGACGATCAGGCCGGCGTCGCCCATCAGTCGTGCGACTTCGCCGACGCGTCGAATATTCTCCACGCGGTCCGCCTCGGTGAAACCGAGGTCCCGATTGAGCCCGTGCCGGACGTTGTCGCCGTCCAGCAGGAACGTATGGCGGTGCTTCAGGTACAGCTTTTTCTCGACCAGATTGGCGATGGTCGACTTGCCTGCGCCAGAGAGGCCGGTGAACCACAGCACTGCCGGCTTCTGATGCTTGAGCTGCGCGTGTTGCTCGCGGCCGATGTCGAGCGCCTGCCAATGGACATTCTCTGCCCGGCGAAGGCTGAAATGCAGCATTCCGGCAGCGACCGTCGCATTGCTGATCTTGTCGATCAGGATGAAGCCTCCGAGCGCGCGGTTGTCCTCATACGGCTCGAACACGATCGGCTTGTCGGTTGCCAATTCGGCGATCCCGATCGCGTTCAGATCGAGCGTCTTGGCCGCAAGATGCTCCATCGTGTTGACGTTGACGACATATTTGGGCGCATGGACGACCGCGGACACGGTCTGCGTTGCCAGCTTCAGCCAATAGCCGCGACCGGGCACCAGCTCATGGTCGGACATCCACACGAGCGTCGCTTCGAACTGGTCGGCCGCCTGCGGCGGGCAATCCGCCACCGCAATCACGTCTCCGCGCGAGCAGTCGACCTCGTCGGCCAGGGTGAGTGTGACCGACTGGCCGGCCACGGCGTGGTCGAGGTCGCCGTCGAGGGTCACGATGCGCGTGACCTTGGTCTGCCGCCCCGAAGGAAGGACCTTGATCTCGTCGCCGGGCTGGATTCGCCCGGTGGAGATCAGGCCGCTGAACCCGCGGAAGTCGAGGTTGGGGCGGTTGACCCACTGCACCGGCATGCGGAACGCCTTCGCCTGGTCGGCGACCGTATCGACTTCAACGGTCTCCAGATGGTCGACCAGCGTCGGTCCATCATACCAAGGCGTATTGGCCGACTTCGCCGTGATGTTGTCGCCCTTGAAGCCGGAGATCGGCATCGGCACGAACGAGGTGATGCCGATGCTGTCCGCGAACGCCCGGTAATCGGCCACGATCGCGTCGAACACGTCCTGGCTGTAATCAACCAGATCCATCTTGTTGACGGCCAGCACGATGTGCCGAATGCCGATCAGGTGGGTCAGGTAGCTATGCCTGCGGGTCTGCGTCAGCACACCCTTGCGCGCATCGATCAGGATCACGGCCAGATCGGCGGTCGAGGCGCCGGTGACCATGTTGCGTGTATATTGTTCGTGCCCGGGCGTGTCGGCGACGATGAACTTGCGCTTCTCGGTCGTGAAGAAACGATAGGCCACGTCGATCGTGATGCCCTGCTCGCGCTCGGCCGCCAGTCCGTCGACCAGCAGCGCGAAATCGATTTCCTGACCCTGCGTTCCGACCCGCTTGCTGTCGGCCTCGAGTGCCGCAAGCTGATCCTCGAAGATCATCTTTGAATCGTACAGCAGCCGCCCGATCAGCGTCGACTTGCCGTCGTCGACGCTGCCGCAGGTGATGAACCGCAGCAACGTCTTGTGCTGGTGCTGGTCGAGATAAGCGTCGATGTCCTGTGCAATCAGGTCATCGGTTTTGTAGATGACGTCCTGGTCGGCCATTAGAAATAGCCCTCCCGCTTTTTCTTTTCCATGCTGGCGTCGCCAGCGTCCTTGTCGATGGCGCGCCCTTGCCGTTCCGAGGTGGTGGTCAGGAGCATTTCCTGGATCACTTCGGACAGGGTGGCGGCTTCGCTTTCGACCGCCCCGGTCAGCGGATAGCAGCCGAGCGTGCGGAACCGGATCGACCGGTCGACTGGCTTCTCCCCGGGCTTGAGCGGGAAGCGGTCGTCATCGACCATCAGCAGCAGCCCATCGCGTTCCACCGTCGGCCGCTTTTGCGCGAAATAGAGCGGAACGATCGGAATGTCGTTGAGCTGAATATATTGCCAGACGTCGAGTTCGGTCCAATTCGAGATCGGGAAAATTCGGATGCTCTCGCCCTTGTTCTTGCGGGCGTTGTAGAGGTTCCACAGCTCGGGCCGCTGATTTTTCGGATCCCAGCCATGAGTGGCGGTGCGGAACGAGAAAATGCGCTCCTTGGCGCGGCTTTTTTCCTCGTCGCGCCGGGCTCCGCCGAACGCCGCATCGAAGCCATATTTATCGAGCGCCTGCTTCAGCCCCTCAGTCTTCCACATGTCGGTGTGGAGCGGGCCATGATCGAACGGGTTGATCCCGCGCTCCTTCGCCTCAGGATTGTGATAGACCAGCAGCTCCATGCCGCTTTCCCGAGCCATGCGATCGCGCAGTTCATACATCGCCTTGAACTTCCACGTCGTATCGACGTGAAGCAGCGGAAACGGCGGCGGTGAAGGGTAAAAGGCCTTGCGCGCGAGATGCAGCATGACCGCCGAGTCCTTGCCGACGGAATAGAGCATCACGGGTTTTTCAACCTCGGCGACGACTTCCCGAAGAATATGAATGCTTTCCGCCTCCAGTCGCTGGAGGTGGGTCAAAGTCTGTGAATCCATGCCGTTCGACATCCCTATGGCCCGCTGTTGACTCCCGGGCGCTGTTTCCAACCAGACCCGTTTGACTCCCGGGCTCTTGTTGCAGCGGCGCTAATGTCATAATTGCAATTTTGAAGAACCTCCCATTTGGGATCACGAGATGCCGATTATTGTCGGAGAGGAGGAGGACCTCCTCACCGCTGTCTACGACGGTCCATTTGACCAGCCGCTTTGGTCGACCTTCCTCGATCGTCTCCGCGCCCGCACGCGCGCGACTTACGCTGGAATTATCTTTCGTCCTCCCGGATGGCCGTCGAACACGCCGCTCGAGTTGTTTTCCGGCGAACGGTTCACGCCTGAGCTGCAGCGCTTGTACGAGCAGGAGCTGTACAAGAACGATCCGATCCCTCTCCTGACGCTACGCGAAAATCGCGTCTACTCGGTCTCGGAAATGCTCGATCAAGGCGATCCGCAACACCGTGATTTTTACCGGACGCTGCTAGTCCCTGGCGGTCTCGGTCAGATGCGGACACTGCGGGTGGTGGAGCCGTCCGGGGTCAACGCGTGGCTAACCATCGGCAGGCGGAAGCCGGATTTTAGCGCCGTTGAAAGCGCCTTGCTCAGTCGCTTGGCGCCCCATTTTCAGCGCTCGTTGCGCAACTATGTGGCGATCGAGCAGCAGCGCTACCGCGAGCAGGTGACGGCGGAGGCGATGCAGCGGCTGAATTTCGGCTGGTTCAGCCTCGATTCGGCCAGCCGGATTGTCGAGAGCAGCGCGCCCGCGGAGCGATTGCTGCAGCAGTGCGCGGAGCTCAAACGTGACCGCCACGGCCGCTTGTTCGCCGCGCGGCCGGCGCTCGACCGGGAGCTGACGGAGGCGGTGCGAGCCTGCCGCGATAATCCGCGCGTCCGGCCGCGCGCGTTCCACATCGGCCGCGAACCGTGGATCGATATGCTGCTCGTGCCGGCGAGCAACCGCACCGCGGCTGCGACGTCGGAGCCGGTGGCGATCGCTTATCTGCAGGGGGATAACTGGTCAGCGGCTGACCGGCATGAACAGATTGCCGAGATGTTCGGACTATTGCCGAGCGAAGCGCGCTTGGCATTAGCGCTCACGCGCGGTCTCAGCATTGTGGAGGCCGCATCGGATCTTGGCATCACGATCGAAACGGCCCGAAACTATTCGAAACGCATCTACGCGAAGACTGGCGCGCGCGGACAGGCGGACTTGATCCGAATCATCCTCACCAGCGTTCTGGCGCTCGCCTAGAGCGAGCTAACCAGATGACCGCCGTCGACCACGATTTCCGAACCCGTCATGTAGCGGGACGACTCTGAAGCGAGCAGGAGCAAGGCTCCTCGAAGGTCCTCGACATCCCCGAGCCGCCTTTGCGGAATTCGTCGGATCAGCTTCTGGCCGGCCTCGGTTTGCCAGAACTCGCGATTGAGCTCCGTGTCGATATAGCCCGGGCACAGCGCGTTCACCCGAATTTTGTGGCGCGCCCATTCCAGCGCCATCACTTTCGTCATCTGTACGACCGCAGCCTTGGAGATTGCGTAGGCACCAACATTGCCGGCCTGGCGGAGGCCCAGGATCGACGCGATGTTGATAATGCTGCCGCCCCGCCCGGCCCCGATCATCGCCTTGGCAGCACCTTGAGCGACCAAAAACGCGCCGCGGGCATTGGTTCCGACGACCGAATCCCAATCGTCCTCGGTATGGTCGGTCATCGGCTTGTTCAGGGCGACTCCGGCATTGTTGACCAGGATATCGACCGCGCCAACCTCGCTCCAGAAGCTGGCAATCGACAAAGGTGAGGTGACGTCAAGCGACATGCCGCGGGCGTCCATGCCTTCATTGGTGAAGGCTAGGGCGAGTCCTTCAACACGCTCCTTGCGCCGCGCGGCGAGGATCACGCTCGCGCCAGTCTGGGCGAGTGTTCGGGCAAAGTCGCTGCCGAGGCCGCTCGAAGCACCGGTCACCACCGCCGTGCGGCCGGAAAGATCAACTCTGATAGTCATGCGTTTTGGCTAGGCCGAGCACGAACAGCAGCATAGGAGCTCGGAGGCATTGACGACGAACCGTGCTTTTCTATAGATGAAGCGATCCGACAGGAGATGAGGATGGACCGGAAGGAACGCGCGCGAACTCCCGCCGGGAAGTTACTGCTGGCAATCCTCGTCGCTCTCGGTCTTTCGATCCCGCTCTTTTGTGTCTGGCTGCTGGTCTACGATCGCGAGAGCCAGTCTGAGCAGGCGCGCGCGTCGATCACGGAAGGATGGGGCGGCACGCAGACTGTCGCCGGTCCCGAACTCTATATCCCGTTTCGAACCACGGTCAGCGTGACCGACTCAAGCACGGGCCAGCCGATCGTCCGCGCCTCGGTGGTCGAGCGCTGGCTGGTCGTCGCCCCAGCCGGGATCGATTTCGCAACGCGGATTGCTCCTGAACGCCGGTCGCGCTCAATCTATGAAGTGGTAATCTACCGAGCGGCGGTCGAGGGGCGGGCAACCTTCGCCGTGCCCGCCTGGGGAAGCTCGGCATCGTGCCCGGCGCGCTTGAGCTTGATCGTGCGGAGCTGCGCTTCGGGGTCAGCGATGCTCGTGGTCTGTCCGGCAATCCGGTGGTGCGCATCGGGGGCCGCCTGCTCCAGCTCGGGCCGGGTGGCGGCACAAGCCTCCTCTCGACCGGCTTCTATGCACCGGTCGATCTCAACCAGATCAATCCAGCCCGCTTCTCGGTCGATTTCCGCTACCTGCTCCGCGGCAATGAATCCTTCGCCCTGGCCCCGCGTGCCGGCGAGACCCGCTGGACCGTGACTTCGCCTTGGCCAAGCCCGAGCTTCACCGGAGCGTTTCTCCCCGAGACCCGCCAGGTCGGCGAAGACGGGTTCAAGGCACGCTACCAGATTGGCAATCTCGCCCTCGGCCGGTCGATCCTGTTTGTCGAGGGACAGGAGCCACGCGGGGAAATGCGCGATCCGGTCAGCGCCGGAGGACCGCAGTCGCCAGTCGCGGGAATCGGACTGATCGAACCCGTCGACCTGTATTCGCAAGTGGACCGGGCGACCAAGTATGGCTTCTTGTTCATCGGCTTCACCTTCCTCGTGCTGCTGATGTTCGACGTGATCGCTGGTGTGCGCGTATCGCCCGTCGAATATCTCCTCATGGGCGCCGCGCTGGTTCTGTTCTTCGTGCTTCTGCTCGCACTCGCTGAGGTGATCGGCTTCACCCCTGCCTATGTCGTCGCGGCTGCGGCGATCGCTGGCCTGAATACTGCCTACTCGGCGGCGGTGCTCAAAAGCTGGAACCGCGCGTTGACGATCGGTGGCTTGCTGGTCGGACTCTATGCGGTGATCTATGTCCTGCTCAGCCTTGAGGCTTTCTCGCTGCTGATCGGCTCGCTCCTGCTGTTCGTCGCTCTCGCTGGAGTGATGTACGCAACCCGCCGGATCGACTGGGGAGCGCAAGCGGCGGCAAGGGAGGATTGAGGGGACTTCCGGTGCTCCGGGCGCCCGGCTAGGGCAGGCCGATGACCGATCCCATCCCTCCGAAGCGGATTTTCCCGACCGCTCATGTCGATGCTGAGGCCGCCAGCCATGTGCCGTCCTCGCCGCAGACGGAAAGCCCGGCCTACCGGCTGGCGTTCCAGGACACCGAGTTCCTGCTGCGAGAGGATCTGCGGCCGGTGCGGTTCCAGCTTGAGCTGCTGAAGCCTGAGCTGCTGCTGGATGAAGCGGGGATCGCCTCGACCTTCGTGTTTTACGGTTCGGCGCGAGTGCCAGCACCGGAGCTGGCCGACGCACTGGTCGAGTCTGCCGCAGACGATACGCAGCGTGCGATCTTCGAACGGCTTCGGGCCAAGTCCAGATATTATGATGTCGCTCGCGAGCTGGCGCGCTTGGCGAGCTGCTCCGGCGAGGACGAGGAGGGGCGGCAGCACTTCGTCGTCTGTTCCGGCGGCGGCCCATCATTCATGGAGGCCGCGAACCGCGGTGCCGCCGATTGCGGGCTTCGATCGGGCTCAACATCGTGTTGCCGCACGAGCAGCTGCCGAATTCCTACGTGACCCCGAACCTCAGCTTCCAGTTTCACTATTTCGCGTTGCGCAAGATGCACTTCCTGCTGCGCGCTCGCGCCGTTGCCGTGTTCCCGGGCGGGTTCGGGACGTTCGACGAATTCTTCGAACTCCTCACCCTGATTCAAACGGGCAAGATCCGGCCGCTGCCGATTCTGCTATTTGGCCGCGAGTTCTGGCAGCGCGTAGTCAACTTCCAAGGCTTGGTCGATGAGGGAGTGATTGCCCAGGGCGACCTCGATCTGTTCCACTGGTGCGAATCCGCAGCGGAAGCTTGGGACCATGTCTGCCGCCACTATGAAGGGGAGGCGGGGAATTGCTGAACCGGAAGCGGCTCAGCGTCTAACTTAGTGGGCGGGGTCGGGACCGGTGATCTTGGCCGCGCCTTCGCCGCCGATACTCTTGCCCTTGGCTTGCGCGGCCTGCTGCTCCGTCAGCACCGGCTCCTTTTCGCCGGCTTCGGCATCGGTGCCTGGAACCTGACCAGGCGTCTTGGCATCCGGGGCCGTTCCATCGGTAGTGGCCGCGGCAGCGGGCGCAGCCGGAACCGCCAGCGGCGAGGTGCTGCGGGCATTCAGGAAGGCCATGATGTCGGCACGATCCTGAGGATTGCTAAGACCGGCGAACGTCATCTTGGTGCCTGGCGCGAACTTCTTCGGGTTGGCCAGCCAGGCGCTCATCTTCTCCCAATCCCAAGTCCCGCCGACCTTTTTCAGCGCGTCGGAATAGGGGAAGCCTGGGTGACCGGCGACGGCCTTGCCCATAGTGCCATACAGCGCGGGGCCGAGCGCGTTAGCGCCGCCCGGATCGGCGTTATGACAAGCCGCACATTTCTTGAAGACCTGCTCGCCTTTCGCAGCATCCGCCTTGGCCAGATAGACCGCGATCGGCTGCTCCGCCTCGGCGCCGCCTTCGCCCTCTTCGACCACGCCCTCGATCGGGTATCCCATTGTCTCTGGTCGGTGCGCGGCGAAGATTTCGCCGGTTACGATCGTTCCGCCAAGCGCAACGATGCCAGCAGCCAACACCCATCCGGCAATCGTATTGTTCCGGTCATCCATTCGTCTTGATTCCCGTCGAGCGGGCGAGCCCCGCGAAAAGTCGCGTCCCTTTAGGCAAGCAGCCGGATGACTTCAAGCGGCGAGCCACTCGTCAAGCAGATGGCGAGCAATGGCGTATGGCGCAGGAAGCGTGAGCTGAGCTGAGTCCCCTCGGACGGCCTGTTCAATCTCCTCACGACTGAACCAGCGCGCTTCCTCCAGCTCCTTGGTATCGATCCGCAGCACATCGCTCCGTGCAGCCGCAAAGCAGCCGATCATCAGCGATGACGGAAACGGCCACGGTTGGCTGGCGATGTAACGGACATTTTCGACCGCTACCCCCGCTTCCTCCAGCGTCTCGCGAGCCACCGCGTCTTCGACGCTCTCGCCCGGCTCAATGAACCCTGCCAGCGCCGAAAACATCCCGGGAGGAAAGTGCGGCTGACGTCCCAGCAGGACTCGTCCCTGATGTTCCACGACCATGATCACTACAGGGTCAACGCGTGGGAAATGGTCGGCGGCACAGGATCTGCAATGGCGTGACCAGCCGCCGCGGATAATCTCGGTGCCCGCACCGCAATTGGCGCAGAACCCATGCCGGCGATGCCAATTAGCCAGCCCGAGAGCGGCAGCTAGGATTGGCGCTTCTTGAGCACTGAGCTGACCAAGCAGCGCGAATGACGCTCGCATCGGCGGTGGATTGAGAGTCACCGGTGAAAAGCAGGGTTCGCCATCGACAAAGCCGAGGAACAAATCGGGCTGGCTCACCACTCCCCACGCAAGCCCTCCAGTTTCAGTCAGGACCGGAACTCCGTCCTCCCATCGGAGCTCACGTGCATCGGGCTGCCTGGCGAGAGCCTCGATCGCCGCCGCATCCGATCGGAGATCATCGCGGCGGTCGAGCTGGGAACCGGAGAAAAACGGGACAGTCTGCATCAGATTAACGCTCGCGAAGAACAGCGGAGACCGCCTTGCGGTACAAGGTCGGGAGCCCGGCGTCGTGGATCTGGTCCAGCGGGTGCCACCAGCCGTCGGGAAGCGCCTGTCCGTCACCGCTGACGACCGCCAGCCGCAGCGAGAAATGGGTGAAGTCATGGCGCACGCTGGCGAGCGGCCCCGAAACTGAACTGGGTTCGGTGGACCAGTCGCTGCCCGGGAGCGCGGCCATCCCGCCCAGCATCCCTCGGGCTGAGCGCCGGACGAGCCGCACCGCTCCATTCCGCTGGTGCCAGTAGAGCACCCCGTGGCGGACCGGCTTGGCAGCTTTGCTGATTTTCGTCGGAAACACTTCGGGTGTTCCAACCGCCGCCGCTCGGCATTCGTCCCGCAGCGGACAGCGCGGACAATCCGGCGCCTTCGGCCGGCAGATTGTGGCGCCAAGGTCCATCATTGCCTGCGCGAAATCTCCGCATTCCTGTTCCGGCGTCAGGGTTTCGGCCGCTGGCCTGATCTCGCGCCGCTCGACGTTGGTGTCGACAACCACCGCCCGCCGACCGAAGGCAATGGCGGCAATCGCGGCTGCGGTATAGGCGCCGATCCCCGGCAACTCCCTCCACCCTGCCTCGTCAGTCGGGAACCCGCCGCGTGCAACAATCGCCCGCGAGCACGCGATCAGATTGCGCGCTCGGGCATAGTAACCAAGGCCCGCCCACTCGCTCAACACCTCCTCGTCGGGTGCGGCGGCCAGCGCCTCGACCGTAGGCCACCGCTCGACGAACCGCAGGAATCGCGGTGTGACAGCGGCCACGGTCGTCTGCTGGAGCATCACTTCGGACAGCCACACCCGATACGGGTTCGGGGGTTGGCCGCCCGGCGGCGAGCGCCACGGCAATTCGCGCGCGTTCGCCCGGTAATGGTTGAGCAGGCTTGTTGCGACTGTGGCGCTCATTCGAGCGCTATGGCATGGAGCGGCGGCGATGACGAAGCCGAAACTTCCCGCAGCGCTCAACGAGGATCGGCCCCGCCGTGGCGGAGCCCGCGCGGCCGGCGAGATGATCGGGTCGATTGGAGCGGTTGCCTTCAAGCGCTTCGGATTCGTCCAGTCGGCGGTCGTGAGCCGGTGGAGCGAGATCGTCGGCGACCGCTACGCCAAGGTTTCCACGCCCGAATCGATACGCTTCCCTGCGGGTAAGAAATCCGGCGGGACCCTCAACTTGCTGGTCGAGGGCGCCCATGCACCGCTGCTGCAGCAACTCGCGCCGATGATTATCGAGCGGGTCAACCGCTTCTTCGGCTACGCCGCCGTCGCCAAGATCAGCCTTCGTCAGGGCGCCAGCCGGCCAGCCAAGCGGCGGCCAGCCCCACCGGAATCGGTCGTTGTACCAGTCGATCTCGGTGCAGGACTGCGTGAAATCGCCGATCCAGAGCTTAGAACCTGCCTTGAATCGCTCGCTGGCGCGTTGGCCCGCTCGCTCGGCCCGCCGCAGGTCGCCAATACACCGCCGATGCCTTCCCTTCCCCCGGAGTCAGACAAACGATGACATTTTCCGCCAAGTCATTAATCCCGCTAGCGGTCCTTCTCGCGGCCGCCTGTAACTCGGAGCAGGCGAACGGCTCAGCCGCCTCAAGCGCCCCGGGCAAGCCGGTTGCCGCGCCGAACGGCGGGGACTGGACCAAGCTGGTCCGGCAAACGCCGGAAGGCGGGTTCCTGCGCGGCAATCCAAATGCGGCCGTCAAGGTCGTCGAGTTCGGCTCGATGACCTGCCCGCATTGCGCCGAGTTCGCGGCCACCGGCGAAGCTCCGCTGATCGACAAATATGTGAAGTCTGGACGGGTTAGCTTCGAGTTCCGCAACTATGTCCGCGACCCGTTCGATCTGGCGGCCTCGCTGACCGCGCGCTGTGGCGGGCCGAACAGCTACTTCGCGCTGACCAACGGCTTGTTCCGTGATCAGCTAACGTGGGTTCGCAAGCTCCAGTCTGTGCCACAGGCGCAGCTCCAGGCGCTGCAGCAAGCGAGCCCACCCCAGCAGATGCGGGCCGTCGCCAACTGGGCTGGCTTTCCGCAGTGGGCGGCCAAGCGTGGCCTGCCCGCGGCAAAGCTGAATGCCTGTCTCGCCAACAGCAAGGAGATCAACAAGTTGGTGCAGATGAACGCGGACGCGCTGGCGAATTATAATGTGCCGGGAACCCCATCATTCCTGATCAACGGCTCGCTGGTTGAAAATACCTCGACGTGGGAGACTCTCGAGCCCAAGATCAAGGCAGCGCTCGGGGGGTGAGTCGCTGACTGCAGGGGGATTTGATTGCGAATTCGCCGGCTCAAACTGAGCGGATTCAAAAGCTTCGTCGAACCGGCTGAACTGAGGATCGAGCCGGGCCTGACCGGGGTTGTCGGGCCCAACGGCTGCGGCAAATCCAATTTGCTTGAGGCCATTCGCTGGGTCATGGGCGAAGCCAGTCCCAAGTCGCTGCGCGGCGGCGGGATGGAAGATGTGATCTTCGCCGGTACGGCTTCGCGGCCACCGCGCGACTTCGCTGAAGTTTCAGTTCTGCTGGACCGCGAGTCAAACGACGGCGAACTCGGCGAAAGCGAGGTCACCCGCAGGATCGAGCGCGGCGCCGGTTCGGCCTACCGGATCGATGGTCGCGACGTCCGCGCCAAGGATGTATCGCTCCTGTTTGCCGATGCCTCGACTGGAGCGCACTCTCCCGCCCTCGTCAGTCAGGGCCGCATCGGAGCGGTGATCGCGGCGAAACCGGTCGAGCGGCGCCAGATGCTGGAGGAGGCGGCCGGAATCTCCGGACTCCATGTTCGCCGCAAGGACGCTGAACAGAAGCTGCGGGCAACCGAGGCCAATCTCGCTCGGCTCGACGAGTTGCTGTCCGAGCAGGAGGCTCGGGCCGCAGCACTCAAACGCCAGGCGCGGGCGGCGGAACGGTATCGGCAGCTGAGTGATCGAATCCATTCGGCGGAGGCGCGGCTGCTGTTTGCCCGCTGGGCGGAAGCCGACGCGCGGGCCCAGGCCGCTGCCGGCGAGGCGCGAGAAGCGGCTGCCGAGGTTGCGCGCTTGCAGGACGCTCTGGCGCAGTTGTCCGCTGCGCAGGAACAGGCCCGGCAGCTGCTTGCCGAGCGGCGGGAGGCAAGCCTCGGCGCGCGCGAGCAGGGCACCAGGATCGCTCATGCGCTCGCCACCGCCAGGGCGCGCCGTGACACGGTGATCCGACGCCTCGTTGAACTGGACCGTCTCGATAGCTCGCTCGCAGCCGAAACGCAGCGTGAGCTTTCGCTCAAGGACGATGCAGTCCGCAATGTGGAACTGCTTGAGGCCGAGCGGCAGGCGATCGAACAGCGGCTCGGTCAATCCGAGCGCGAGGAACTCGCGATCGCTCGTGCACTGACGCAGGCGGAGGAGGCGGCGCGCGCATCGGACGTTGCGCTGGCGGAGTTGCTCGCCCGCGATGCTGCCATGCGGGCGGAACGGCGGGTGGCGGAGGCAGCGCTGACTGCGGCCAAGGCACAACTGCAGCGAGTCGAGCAGGACCGGGCACGGGTCGAGCAACAACTTGGCCAACTCGATAGCGGAGATCAGTGGCGATCGGCGGCCGAAGCTGCCGAGCAGCAGCAGAAGCAGGCGGTGGCTGACAATGCCGCGGCCGAACAGTCGCTGGCTGCTGCCGAGTCGGCGCGTGCTAAGGCGGCCGCCCGGCGCGATGACGCCGAGAGCCGGCTTGCCGGGGTCCGCGCGGCGCTGTCAGCGGCCGTGGCCGAAGCTGATGCTCTCACGCGCGCCCTGCAACAGGGCGGGCAAGATTCGCTGGTGGCTCTGCTCCAGGTCGAGGCCGGCTATGAGGCTGCGCTTGCAGCCGCGTTGGGCGAGGATGCTGACGCGGAAGTGCAGGGTGAAGGATTGCGGCGGTGGATGGGCGCGGCAATTGAACCGGGCGATCCGCCGCTTGCCGACGGACTGGAGCCGATCTCCCGCTTCGTAGCTGCTCCCGCCGAGCTTGGCCGGCGGTTGGAGCAGGTTGGCTTTGCGGAAGCGGATCGCGGACAACCGCTTGCCGTCGGCCAGCGTCTGGTCACGCGCGACGGCCTGATGCGCCGCTGGGACGGCTTCGTGTCGGTCGGAGGCGGTGCGGCTGCGGCGGAGCGGCTGGTGCGCGTCAATCGGCTGGCAAGCCTGCGGCAGAAACGTCCCGGCCTCGAACAGGATGTGACCGATGCGCAGGCAGGCCAACGCGCTGCCGAAGCCGAGATCGAGACGCAGCGCCAGGCAGCCAACGCGGCGCGCGAGGCGCTTGCAACAGCTGACAGACAGGCTCGCGATACCGTTCGCGCAGCTGATGCTGCTGCCAGCGCCCTCGAACGGATCGCGACTCAACGCAACGATCTGGAGCAGCGCCTGACCGAGCTGCAGCCTTTGCATGCTGCGGCGACCGAGGTCCTTGTCCAGGCGGAACAGGCGTTCGCAGCGCTACCCGAAAGCGCGGCGCTCGAGCTTGCGGTTGTGGACGCACGGGAGAAAGCGACCGCGGCTGGCGCGATGGTCGCAGAGCGGCGCGCTGATGCGGCGACCCGCGCGCGGCTAACCGCCACGGATCGTGAGCGGCATGTTACGGCCGGCAAGGATCAGGCCGCGTGGCGGGATCGTGCCGCAGCCGCAGATCAGCGTCTTCTGGAGACCGCAGAGCGGGCGCGTACGCATGCGGAGGAGCGCGAGCAGCTTTCAGGTCAGCCTGAGCAGCTGGCGCTGGAAATCGAAGCGGCCGAGCAAGAATCCGCGCGCAATGATGTCGTTCTGGCCGACGCGCAGGCCGCGGAACGGACAGCGGAAGTCGCGTTGGCCGAAGCTGGTACGGCATTGGCGACGGCTGGCGAAACGCTTTCGCAAGCACGTGAGCGGCGCGCTGGAGCCTCCGCTCGGGCGGAAGGGGAAGAGGCGAGACGCGCGGAATATGCCCGCATCTCCGGTGAGCGGTTTGAATGCCCCCCGCCGCTGCTTCCGGGACGGTTCGGGTTCGATCCGTCGGAACTTCGCGCGGTCGAGGAAGAGTCCGCGATCCTGGAGCGGCTCTCGGCCGATCGTGAGCGGCTTGGGCCGGTCAATCTGGTCGCTGAGCAGGAGCTGTCGGAGATCGAGGACAGCCGCATTCGCTCGGCCGCCGAGCGCGAGGAGCTGGCGACCGCGATCCACCGGCTGCGCGGATCGATCGGCAGCCTGAACCGGGAGGGACGGACGCGGCTGCTCGACGCATATGAGAAAGTCGACGGGCACTTCCGCAGCCTGTTCACCACCCTGTTCGACGGCGGTCAGGCGCACCTTGAGCTTGTCGAAAGCGACGACCCGCTCGAGGCGGGGCTCGAAATCATGGCGCAGCCGCCGGGCAAGCGGCTGACGGCGCTGACGCTGCTGTCCGGTGGGGAGCAGGCGCTGACCGCAGTGGCTTTGATCTTCGCGCTGTTTCTCACCAACCCGGCGCCGATCTGCGTGCTGGACGAAGTCGATGCACCGCTCGACGATGCCAATGTCGAGCGCTTTTGCGATCTGCTCGCGCGGATGAGTGCGCAGACCGACACCCGCTACCTGATTGTCACCCACAATGCCGTGACGATGAGCCGGATGCACCGGCTGTACGGCGTCACGATGGTCGAGAAGGGCGTCAGTCGCCTGGTCTCGGTGGATTTGGGGGGTGCCGAGACGCTCCTCGCTGCGGAATAGCGGCAGTAATTTCACGGGCGGTACGATTCGCTATTGCGAATGACTATCAATAACGATATCCGGCCGGCGTTCGTCATCGTGCGCTTAAGGAGCCGTTCATTTGACCCGCCTCTCATCGACCCCAGGAATCCGGTCATATCGCAAAACCGCCTCGCTGATCGTCGGCTCGAGCCTGTTCTGGAGTGGTGCGTCACACGGTCAGGAAACCGCTCCCCCAGAGCGCCCCGTTTCGCTCGCTGCGAACACAGTCGTCGATCACGAGCAGGACGACGGAGAAGGAAAGGACGCGATCGTCGTCACCGGCGAGCGGTTCCGGATCAACACGCTTAACAGCCGCCTGCCGGATGTGCGCGATGCCCCCCAGTCGATCAGCATCATCCCGCGCGAGATCATCGAGCAGCAGGCCGCGACTACGCTCAATGATGTGCTCCGCAATGTTTCAGGGATCAGCATGGCGGCCGGCGAGGGCGGCGGCGGGCCGGCCGGCGACAATCTGACGCTGCGCGGTTTTGGCGCACGGAACGACATCTTCGTCGATGGGATCCGCGACCTCGCCAGCTACACTCGCGACTCGTTCAATATTGAGCAGGTCGAGGTCGTGAAAGGACCCGCCTCGGCGCAGACCGGGCGCGGCTCCACCGGCGGCTATATCAATCTTTTCTCCAAGCAGCCGCAGCTCAAGACCTTCGTGCACGGGACCGTCGGTCTCGGCGTTCCGAGTTACGTTCGGGGTACTGCCGACCTCAACGTCGGCGGAGCAGACCTCGGGATCGGCAGCGGCGCCGCGCTGCGCGTCAACCTGCTCTATCATGATGCCGAGACGCCGGGCCGCGACGAAGTCGAAACCCACCGGATCGGAATCGCGCCGTCACTGGCGGTCGGACTCGGAACATCGACTCGAGCGATCCTGTCCTACTTCCGGCTCGATCAGGACAATGTGCCCGACTACGGAATTCCGTTCGTGCCCGACACAAATCAACCGCTCGAAGATTACATCAACGAGCCTGCGCCGGTTGATTATGACAATTATTATGGTCTCCTCGAGCGCGATTATGAGGAGACCACGACCAATATCGCCACCTTCGCACTTGAGCACGACATCTCGGAACATATCCGCGTCGCCAACACGACCCGCTATGGCCATGCGAAGCGGGATTCGATCTACTCAGCGCCCCGGTTCGCCGCGCCGACCGGAACAGATATCAATCCGCAGACCCAATCGCGCGACACGATCGACAAGATCTGGCTCAATCAGTCGAATTTGTTTGCCAAGTTCGAGACTGGCGGCTTGCGGCACGATGCGATCGCCGGCTTTGAGATCTCGAAGGAGCGGAGCCGCAACCAGCTCCGGTCAGTGAGCACTGGCGACCCAACCGACCTGTTCGATCCCGATCCGGGCCGCCCGTGGGACGGTGTGATCGTCGACCTGCCGGGTGAGATCGTGAGAGCCAAGACGAAGACGATTGCCGCCTACGCCTTCGACACAATTCACTTCAGCGAGCAATTTCTTGCCACCGGCGGCCTGCGCTGGGAGAAAAACAAGAGCGAGTTCAACCCCGCCCCCTCTCAGATCACGGCCGCGGTGCAGCCGATCAGCCGGAACGATTCCTATCTGACCTGGCGGGCGGGCCTGACCTACAAGCCAATCCCGAGCCTCAGCCTCTATGCCGGCGCGGGAACGTCGATCAATCCGTCGATCGAAAATCTGACCCAGACCACTCCGAACGAGTCGTTGGGCGATCTGGCGCCGGAGAAGAGCCGGACTTTCGAAATCGGCGCGAAGTGGGATGGCTTTGGCGGCCGGCTGCTGCTGACCACCGCTCTGTTCCGCACCGACAAAACCAACGCCCGCACACCGACCGAGGTTGGGGCGGCGCAGCAGGTGCTGGAAGGAAAGCAACGCGTCGACGGGTTCGAGTTTGGTGCAACCGGCCGGATCACCGATCGCTGGCAGGTGATCGGCAGCTACACTTATCTCGACAGTGAGGTCCGGGAATCGAACATACCGACCGACGTTGGCAATCGACTCGGCAGTGTGCCCAAGCACAGCGGTACGCTGTGGACGCTCTATCACTTGCCGCAGGGGATCGAGATCGGCGGAGGTGTACGGTACGTGAGCAGCCGCTACACCAACACGACCAACCTTCGCCGGGTTGATGATTATATGGTCGCCGACGCCACCCTTGGCTACGACATCAGCAAGAGCATGACGTTGCGGGTCAACGCCTTCAACATCTTCGACAAGCGCTATGCCGACCAGATTGGCGGGGGCCATTTTGTCCCTGGACCCGGCCGGAGTGCGGTAGCAACCTTGGCGTTTGGCCTGTAACCAGCGCCCATGCTTGTTGCGGTCCCCGCCGTCCTCTCACCCGACCAGCTCAACGAAATTCGTGGGCTGCTTGACTCGGGAGCGTGGGAGGACGGCCGGGCAACCGCTGGTCAACAGTCTCAGCTTGCAAAACATAATCTCCAGCTGTCGGCATCCTGCCCCAAGGCCCAGGCTGCTGGGGAAACTGTGCTGAGCGCGCTGTCGGCAAGCGGGCTCTTCATGTCGGCGGCGCTTCCCCACCGCGTGTTCCCGCCCTTGTTCAGCCGGTACGAGGCGAACGACGAGCATCGCTTCCATAATCACGTGGACAACGCGATCCGCTACCTGCCGGATCGGTCCGGGCGCATTCGGACAGACCTGTCGGCGACGTTGTTTCTGTCAGAACCTGGTGACTATGACGGCGGTGAACTGATCGTCGAGGACACCTATGGCGCTCACTCGGTGAAGCTGGCGGCGGGCGATCTCATCCTCTATCCGTCAACCTCGCTTCACCGCGTTGAGCAGGTCACCCGCGGCCGCCGGATGGTGTCATTTTTCTGGATTCAGTCGATGGTTCGCGATGACGGGCAGCGAAGCCTGCTGCTCGACATGGACGCGGCGGTCCGTTCGCTTGCCGAAACTGTCGGCGACGACAATCCCGCAGTGGTGTCGCTGACCGGAACCTATCACAACCTGCTGCGCCGGTGGGCCGACTGCTAGCTGATTATTCCGCGACCGGTGTGTCGCCTTGCACCTGCTCGCGCCGCTCTTTCTTAGCCTGATCAATCAGCTGCTGGAGGCAGCCGGTGAAGCCACCCGGGCCAACTGCCGAGCAGCTGTTGGTCCCGGTCGCGCCGACTGTTTCGAGCGTTTTAGCACGCGCGGCCCATGATTCGCGTGCCTGCCGCGGGCCGCCGCTCCGAAGCTTCTCTGGAATCCGGTAGCGTTCGCCTTCCGGTCGACGGGCGCACACGACGACATTGTCGTCCGTGGACCGCGGACATGGGTCGGTCCCGTAGACGATCACTTCAGACACTTTCTGCTGCGCGCCGGCGGGAGTAGCCACGAGGCCGGACGCGCCCGCGGCGAGCCCGAGGGTCGTAACCGCCCCGATCAACAGTTTGCGCATTCCAGTCCCTCCAACACGGCTTGAGCGGACAAAGCCTCGCTCGGTTCCGTCATATGCGTTTCGACAGGGCAATGGCTACCCTGCAGCCGAGCCGGATGGCGCCGGTCAGCAACGGGTAGGCCGGTGCATCGGCAGCGCCCGCGGCCCGTGCCGTGTCCCGATGCTCAAGCTCTTCAAGCTGGAACTCGGCAATGTCGGCGGCGAATTCGGGATCGCTGTCATCAAGTTCGGCCAGCTGCTGGTGATAATGACGGTCGATCTCGGTCTCGACCGCCTCGGTGCAGGCCATGGCCGCTTCCTCCGAGATCAGCGCAGTCACTGCCCCAAGCGCAAACCCAGCCACATCCCACACCGGTTGGAGCATGGTCGGCCGCACACCCCGCGCAGCGAGCATGGCGTCGAACCGGCGCCGGTGCCGCTCTTCCTGCGATGCCATCCGGGCGATCAGCTTGGCGGCCGGCCGGCGATCGCCGAGCACCGCGAGCTGGCCGGCATAAATTCGCGTTGCGCCAAACTCTCCGGCCTGATTGACGCGAAGCATCGATGCTGGGTCGGGCCGGCGATCGCCGGGATGCCAGCGGCGGCTCAGCGGGGACGCTGAAGGATCAGCCATAAGATCACCAACGCTCCGCCAAGCGAAATAATCGCATTCCAACCTGCCATCGAAATGCCGAGGAATTCGAATTGCACTTGGTCGCAGCGGATCAGCGGTGCTGACAGGATTGCGTCAAGGGTCGCTCCGCCGGTCGCCGCGCAGGTCGTCAGCCCTTCCCAAAGTCCAGCCTCAACCCCGGCGTGATACACGCCGATCGCGCCGGAAGTGGCGATCGCGAGACTGGCCAAAATCACCAGCACCCTGGCTGGCTGGCTGGCTGCCGTGAAGGCGAAGGCGCTTCCGGCGAGCAGGATAGCAGCCGCGTGTGGCCAGCGTTGCCAGTAACACATCTCGCAGGGGTTGAGCCCGCCGAGATACTGCGATCCCAGCGCTCCCCCAAGCAGTGCTGCCGGCAACAGCAGAGCGATCAGCCGAGCGATGCTTGCTGGCTGCAGCCCTTCACGCTGATCGACGATGCTGGCCACCGATCGTTTACCGCTGGGTGACCTTCTGAGCCGGAGCGGTCGCCATGTTCAGCCGCTTCAACGACTTGAGCGCATAATCGAGCTGGAAGTCCTTGATGCCCTTCTTCTCGAGCTCGGCGGCGGTGACGGAGAAGCGAGGATCGACGGAGTCGTCTTGCTCGAGCACCTTGTCGTCGATCTTGGCCTGGTTGACGAGGTGGCGGCGAAGATCTGCTTCCCGAAGCTTCGGCCTGCTTTCATAATCGGGGTCTGACAGCTGCGGGACGACGATGTCAGGATCGATCCCGCCCGCCTGAACCGACCGGCCCGACGGCGTATAGTAGCGAGCGGTGGTCAGCCGGATCGCGCTGGTCGGACCAATCTGCAGCACCGTCTGAACCGAGCCCTTGCCGAAGCTCTGCTCACCCATGACGACGGCGCGGCGCTGATCCTGGAGGGCACCGGCGACGATCTCGGCCGCCGAGGCACTCCCGGCGTCGATCAGGACCACCACCGGCCTTCCGCGAGCAAGATCCCCGGACTTGGCGTAGAAACGCTCGATGTCGTCCTTGCGACGGCCGCGCTCCGAGACGATCTCGCCACGATCAAGGAAGGCGTCGCTGACCGAAATCGCCTCGTCCAGGAGTCCCCCGGGGTTCGACCGCAGGTCGACGACATAGCCGGTTACGCGCCCGCCGGTGGCTTTCTCAATCGACAGCAAGGCGGCTTCGGTGGCTGCGCCCGTCTGTGCCGAGAAGCCGTTGATGTTGATGATTCCGACGTTGTCGCGCACCTCCCATTTCACCGGCTTCAACTCGATGCGTTCGCGGACAAGCTGCACATCGAACGGCTTGTCGCGCCCGACGCGGACGATCGTCAGCTTGATCCTTGAGCCGGGAGCGCCGCGCATCTTTTCGACTGCCTCGTCCAGGGTCATGCCGTAGATGAGCTCGCCATCGAGGTGAGTGATGTAGTCGCCTGCCTTGATCCCGGCGCGGGCCGCAGGGGCGTCCTCGGTCGGGGTGATGACCTTGACCGCGCCGTCTTCGAGCGAAACGGACAGCCCGAGCCCGCCGTAGTTGCCGTCGGTCGTCGAGCGAAGGGTGCTATATTCCGTCGCCTCGACATAGGCGCTGTGCGGGTCGAGCGCGGCGAGCATTCCGTCAATGGCGCCCTTGATCAGCGTGTGGTCGTCGACCGGCTCGACATAATTCAGCCGGACCCGCTCGAACACGTCCATGAACGTCTCAAGCTCCTTGTAGGTGTCGACGTCCGCCGCGGCGAGCGTGCTGGTCGTCACCGGAATGAGGGCGAGCGCTCCGACGAGGGCCAGCGGGGGGAGGAGCTTCCGGATCATCATTGCAAATCCTGCTGCAGGCTTCGCGCGGAACGCGAGCACATGGCTAAGTCGATCATTCTAACGGCTCTCTGATGCATTGGACAGCATATCAGATGAATGCGCCATGAGGGCCGGAGAAGCGGGCTGGCCGCGATAGCTCAGCTCAATTCCAACCTGGCCGAGCGAACGCCCCAAGGGTTCTCCAGCTGCTAGCCTGGTCCCCACCGGCAACTCGGTGCGGACGCCGGTCAGCAGGCTCATCCAGCCGTTGCCATGATCGATGATCACCACGCCCTCGCGTCGGCGGAATGGTCCGGCGAAGGCGATCCGGCCGCTGCTCGGCGCAACGACGCCTCTACCTTTTGCAGTGTCGATAAGAACGCCGCGAGAGCGGATACCAACCGGCGAAACGTCGCCCAGGCCGTCGATCAGGCGGCCCTGAACAGGCAGGCGATACTCGATCGTTCGGGGCGGCGCTTCGTCCTGCGAGGCGGCCGGTCGATCCGGAAGGGCCGGGAGTAGCGCCAGATCCTGGGCGATCCGGGACGACGAGCGGCGGTCGTCAATCTGCCGTTCGAGCGTCACGACATCTTCCACTCGGGCCGCGGCGATGTCACTCAGATCAAGCGACTCCGCCGCAAGGCTGGTCGACCGGCTTGAGGCCTGCTGCTCGAGAGCGGCAAAGCGCGCCTGTTCCTTGCGCAATGCCTCGCGACTGCTGATCAGGGCCTTGGCCGTTGAGTCGAGCCGCGCCGCCAGTCGTTCATGATCGCGAACTTCGTTGGCGAGCGCAGCCGTTCGCTGTCGGATCGTCGGCAGGGAGGCTCGAACAAGCTGGCGCACACGGATGAAGTCCGTCGTTGAGTCGCCGCTTGCAATGGCGAGCAGCGGTGGGCGGCGGGCCATGGTAATCAGGCCGCCGACCAGCCGCGCTGCCGGCCTCTGCTTCCGGACCAGCTCTGCGCGACGGTCTTGAACCATCTGGGCGAGCTTGCGATGTTCGGCTCCGACGGCGCTGATGCGCGCTTCGGCCGCGTCGATCGCAGCCACCGCTGCCACCTGAGTGGCGCGCAGTTTCGCAGCTTCGCCCTGGGCTTTACTCGCCTCTCCGCGAAGCCGCTCCGCTTCTGCTGCTGCTTTGCGCGCCTCTAAGCGGGCAACTTCCAGTGAGCCTTGCTGCTGCGCGGGTGCATCCCCTGATGCGAACAGCAACAATGCTGGAAGCAGGACGGCGAACAGGCGCGGCATGGGCCTAGCCATCGCGGTGGTAGGGGTGATTGGCAAGGAGCGAGGTTGCCCGGAACAATTGCTCAGCCAGCATGGCACGGACCAGAAGATGCGGCCAGGTCGCCGGTCCAAAGGAGAGCAGAAGATCGGCTGCGTCGCGCTCGGGCTGTGAATGGCCGTCCGCCGCACCGATCATGAACCGGGCCTCTCGCTTGCCCTCGTCACGCCAGCGCTCGAGGCGCTTGGCGAAGGCTGTCGAGGGCAGAGCTTCGCCGCGCTCATCGAGGACCACCATAACGCCGTTGGCGGAAAGCGGAGGCGAATTGCCACCCCGATCCGGCAGTTCGGTTACGCGTGTGGGCCAACTGATCCGCCTGAGATAGCGGTCGACAAGTTCCGCTTCGCTCGACCGGCCGATCTTCCCGCGCGCGATGATGTGCAGCAGCACCCTTCCTGGTTAGCCGCGCGAAGTGCCGGCAGCAGGAGCCGGGGCTTCATCGCCGAATGCCCACATCCGTTCGAGATTGTAGAAGCTGCGGACTTCCGGCCTGAACAGGTGAACCACAACATCGTCGGCATCGATCAACACCCAATCGGCGGTTGGAAGCCCCTCGATCCGAGCGATCTTTCCAGTGGCCTGCTTGATGCGGTCGGCCAGCTTGGTGGCCATCGAAGCGACTTGACGGGACGAGCGGCCGCTGGCGATCACCATATGGTCGGCGATGCTCGATTTTCCTGCGAGCGGAATGGTGATGACTTCCACAGCCTGATCGTCATCAAGCGATTGCAGGACCAGCTTATGCAGGTCGTCAACGGGGGCGGCGGCCCCATTCGGGTCGTCAGGCAAGTTGTCTCCTATGGGTTAAGCAATCGCTCGTCCCGGCGATCGGCCGATGCCAATCAGGATCAAGCGCGCGCAATTGTGTGGCGGATGTTGCGTCGGGCGGCAGGCGAAGCAAAAGAATCGCCGGTAGACTCCAACCCGTCCAGTTCCGTGCCTGGCGTGCGGGCCGGACGTAGCGCCGCAGCCATCCCATCGCGCGAGCCGCGCGGGCAGCGCCATCATATCCGGGCCGGGAGAGGACCGCAATCGGGACCGACCGGGCCAGGTCGCGCCAATGCTTCCACTGGTGGAATTGTGCAACAGTGTCGGATCCCATCAGCCAGATGAACCTGCGGCGGGGGAATCGCCGCTTGAGTGCTCGAACGGTGTCCACCGTGAAGCGCGTGCCCAGCCGATTCTCGATATTGCTGACCCGGATTGCCGCCCGCCGTGACCAGCGCCTGGCCGAGGCCATCCGGGCAGCGTAGGGTGCCATGTCCTTGGCTGGCTTGAGCGGGTTACCGGGCGAGACCAGCCACCACACCTCATCCAGACCCAATGCGCTCAAGGCAGCCAGGCTGATCCGTCGGTGCCCGCGGTGGGCCGGGTTGAAGGACCCGCCGAGCAGGCCGATCAAGCGCATCTTTCGCTCGGCAGCAGCGAGAGTACGCCGGTTTGACTGGCGCCTCTACTCACGCGCCGGCGGGCGCTGGTCCTCCAAGGCCAGCGGCTGGGCGCTTGCTCTTGGGAACCGAAGACCCGGACGCCGGCAGCAGCGGCTTGTGCCCGGAGCCGCGATCCACGGTTCCGCCATCCAGCAGGGTCTTGATCTCATCGCCGCTCAGCGTCTCATATTCGAGCAGAGCCTTGGCGAGGGTCTCCAACTGCTCCCGATTTTCGGTGAGCAAAGTCTTGGCGCGGTCATAGCCCTGTTCGACGATGCGCCGGATTTCCTTGTCGATCGCCTGGGCGGTCTCGTTGGACATGTTCTTCTGGCGATTGACCGAATAGCCGAGGAATACCTCCTCGTCCGCTTCGGCATATTGCAGGGGCCCGAGCGCATCGGACATCCCCCAACGCGTAACCATGTCGCGCGCCAGGCCAGTCGCGTAGCTGATGTCACTGGATGCGCCCGAGCTGACCTTGTCG
>CAMLKX010000002.1 GCA_946480515.1 uncultured Sphingomonadaceae bacterium
GAAAGGGAAGGACGGAGGAAGGACCAGCATGTCGTAGCGTCCCCACCGGTACGGTCCGAACAGCCGTTCGGCGGCCGCAATCATCTGCTCTGTGTCGGCAAATTCCTTCGTTGCGGCCGCAAGCGTTGCCGGCTCGGCCCACACACCCGAGCGCGGGCCCAAATCCCGAAAGTCCAACTCGCCGACAGCGATTGCAATCAAATAGGGCGCGACGGGATGATCCATCCGATAGTGGAAGATACGCATCCCCCCCTCGGTCATCGGTTGAGGATCGCCTGTCCCTGGCTGAACAGGAATGGCTGCCTTTTCCCCGCGGTCTGTCGGGGAGTCAGCCACTGCAACGCGGATGCATCGGGCGCCGAGCGGTAACGGATGATCAGGCGCCGCGTTGATGGAGCGAGACTGATCGTAAGCGGCGCCCCGAGGTTAGGATCGGAGGTGCCCACCGCCCACCGCAGCGGCTCGCCTTCCTGATCTGTGACGGCGAGTAGCTCGAGACCTTTGCTGTCGAGAACGATCGTCTGGGCATTCCTGGTCCGCGCGATGTCGAGGATGGCGGTCCCGCCGATCCGTCGAGCCTCGAAATCAACCGTCAGGTCCAGTGCGAGGTGGCGAACCCGTGCTTCATGGGGCCGCGCGTAACTATGGGGGTCATGGGCATCCGACGTCGCCAGGATGGGGGCGGCGGGAGCCTGCGTTTCTTCGCCCGTGCGGTCCGAAGTGGTTGCCAGCTCACAAGCGCTCAGCAGGATCAGCGCGATGATCGAAATTGCCCTGCGGAACGACATTGGCGGGATCCCTGCCCCTCTTAGGCTTGCACTTCTATGAACATCACGACCGAGATGTCGAGCAGCCCCCAAGGCAGGCGGGTTGGGATTGTCCGTCTTCTCGCCTATATCGTGGCGATGCGTCTCAGCTTACAGCGGCGGGAATGGCCAGCGACAGCGCGCGCCTGAGTGATTCCGGCCTTTTGACCGATTCGGCGATCGCGACGCCGGCAGGTCCAATCTTGCGCGAAATCGGGCTCGATCAGCCGTTCTTCAACGACAAGAACCGCGCCTTCTGGGTGCTCCAGAGCGCCGGATGGACCGGCTATTTCATCCTGCGATCGCTGTCCGGCCTGGCGAATGCGATGGGCGCGATGTTCATCGTCCACACCGCGCTGCTGACCGCGACCGGCTACTCCCTGACTCTGCTGATGGGATCCCTGTTCCGCAGGCTGATCCGGATGCCGATGCGGTGGACATTGCTGCTGTCGCTGATCGCGGTCGCCTTGGCGTCGGCGGCCTTTTCCGTGATCGAAACATGGAGCCACGCTACCTTCCTCAAGCCCGGATTCCGTCCGATTGGCGTCCAGTTCCTGGGAGCGATCCTGCTCGACTTCGCTCTGCTGGCGGCGTGGGCGGCTCTGTATTACGGGATCAACTATTACCTCCTGCTCGAGGAGGAGATCGACCAACGGTCGCGGCTCGAGAGCCAGGCGTCCACGGCGCAGCTGGCGATGCTTCGTTACCAGCTCAATCCGCACTTCCTGTTCAACACGCTCAATTCGATCTCGACGCTGGTCCTGCTCAAGCAGACGGAACGGGCGAACGCGATGCTCGCCCGGCTTTCATCCTTCCTCCGCTACACGCTGGCGAACGAGCCGACCGCCAAGGTGACCCTCGCGCAAGAGGTCGAGACCTTGAAGCTGTACTTAGAGATTGAGAAGATGCGCTTCGAGGATCGGTTGCGGCCGCATTTTCGGATCGATGCCGCAACCATTGGCGCGCGGCTTCCGTCCCTCCTGCTCCAGCCGCTGATCGAAAATGCCATCAAATATGCAGTGACCCCGAGCGAACAGGGCGCTGACATCTGGCTGTCGGCCCGGTGCGAAAATGGTCACGTCCGGATTGAGGTCGCCGACAATGGCACCGGACACTCGCCCGAACTGACCGCCGCTCCCTCCACTGGAGTCGGCTTGGCGAACATCCGCGACCGGTTAGCGCAAGCCTATGGCGCCGATCACCGATTTACGACCACAACCAACGAGCACGGGGGCTTCAGCGTCATCGTCGAAATTCCGACGGAGGCTGACGCCTGCCCAAAAGGAGCTTGAACCCCAATGGCCATCCGAACCATCCTGGTCGATGACGAACCCCTGGCAACTCAGGGCCTGTGCCTGCGACTTGAGGCTCATGACGATATCGAAATTGTCGCTACCGCGGCGAATGGGCGGGAGGCCATTCGCACGATCAAGACTCACAAGCCTGACTTGGTCTTCCTCGACATCCAGATGCCGGGCTTCGACGGATTTTCCGTGATTCAGGGGCTGATGGAGATTGAACCGCCGTTATTCGTCTTCGTGACCGCCTATGGCGAGCATGCGCTCCGCGCCTTTGAATCGCAGGCGGTCGATTATCTGATGAAGCCGGTTGACGAGGACCGGCTGGCGGTGACGATGGATCGCGTCCGCCAGCGCCTCGCCGAGAAGCGGGGAGTACAGGAAGCGGAGCGGCTGAAGGAAGCCTTGGTCGAACATGCGCCGGAGGCAGCGGATGCATGGGCCGGGGACTCCTCGGGTGAGCCACCCGCCGCCTCCCGCTTCGAAAAAATGATCAACATCAAGGACCAGGGCCAAATCTTCCGGGTCGATGTCGACACGATCGAGAAGATCGAAGCCGCGGGTGACTATATGTGCATTCAGACCGGTGACAACACGCTGATCCTGCGTGAGACGATGAAGGATCTGGAGAAACGATTGGATCCCCGCCGGTTTCAGCGGGTCCACCGCTCAACCATCGTCAATCTCGACCAGGTCCGGCAGGTCCGCCCGCATACGAATGGCGAATGCTTTTTGGTGCTCGACTCCGGAGCAGAGGTGAAAGTGAGCCGAAGCTATCGCGACGTCGTCGCTCGCTTCGTCCATTAGCCTGATCTGCAGGGAACGCGGGGTACCGCAGTGAGTTCGCAAACCATGACGCAGCAGCGTGCAACCGCGATGGCCGAGTTTCGGCGCATCCTGAAGTGGATCGTCGTGATCGGCGTGCTGATGGTGGTCGGCGCGCTCAGCTATTTGGCCGCGACCGGAGACCTGACCGTAAACCTGGTCATCGCCACGGTGATCGGCGTGTTCTTCTCAGTCCTGCTCGGCTGCGGCCTGTTCGCGGCGGCCTTCTTCAGCAGCAAGAGCGGCCATGATCAGGAGATCACCGACGCCGTTCGTCGTAACTCCGGCGATCGGCGTAGCGACTGAATTCAGGCTGGACGGAAGGTCAGTGCGTCGCCGTTGACGCACCAGCGCTGCCTGGTTGGCGGCGGGCCGTCATCGAACACATGGCCGAGGTGTCCGCCGCAGCGGCGGCAGTGGACCTCGGTGCGGACCATCAGCAGACTGCGGTCAGCTTCGGTGCCGACCGATCCGGCGATTGGCCGGGTGAAGCTTGGCCAGCCGGTCCCGCTGTCGAACTTGTCGGCGCTGCGGAACAGCGGCAGTGCGCAGCCGCCGCAGCAGAAGAGGCCGCGGCGCTTCTCATGATTCAGCGGGCTGGTAAATGGCACTTCGGTGCCTGCCTTTCGCAGGACACGGTAGGCCGAGGGACTCAGCCGCCGACGCCATTCCGCGTCGCTGAGCTGTACCGGATAACGGTTCGCCGCCGCACTTCGGCCGGCAAGCGCCAGTGCCGCTACAACGACGGAACCGGCTCCCAGTAATGCCCGGCGATTGAGCATCCGATCCGCCTAGCCGAGTGAAGCTGAACGGCGGCGGAACCAGCGGCGTGTGGGGCCGGACTTGAGCACGCTGCGGCGGAACAGACGGGCGGCGAAGTGCAAGATCAGCGCCACCCACACCGCCTGCCACAGCAACGCCACGGCATGCGGCCACAGCTCCGCGCTCTCAGCCGCCCGCGCCAGCATCACATAAGGCGAAGAGAGAGGAAAAGCGGCCGCAAACCGCCCAATGCCGCTGTCAGCTGCCCCGACTGCCGAGGAGGCCAGCGCAAAGATGATCACCTGGGCCATCGTCACCGGCATGGACAGGGTCTGCACCTCGCGCACAGTTGACGCCTGCGCGCCGATCCCGAGGAAGGCTGCTCCGAGCAGCAGATAGCTCATGACGAAATACAGCAGGGCGAGCAGCACAAATAGGGGCCAGCCCACGGCCGGCGGCGGAAGGGCCGAAAGCCCATCGCCTGCGAGACTCCCGACCGCCACCGCAGCCGTCAACCCCCACACTGCAATCCCGGTCAACGACACCGCCAGCATCGCAAACAGCTTACCGACGAAGATCGAGTCCATCGGCACAGCCGCGGCGAGGATCTCGATGACCTTGTTCGATTTTTCTTCAATCAGCTGCGACAGCAACATGCCCGCCAGCAGGATCGTCAGCAGGAACAGAATGGCTTGCCCAGCGCGGGCCGTGATGGCTCTGGCGGACACGATCGATCCGGCGGCCGGCCCGGTGGTCACGACCTTCAACTTTGGATCGGCAGAGGCAGCACCACCCGCGCGAGCAGCCCCAATGAGCAGCTCAAGCTGCCGTGGGACGTTGCCGGACTTGGCCGAACCGGTGAAGCGCGGCGCGCTCAGACTACCGTCCAGCACGCCAAGCACGGGCGGGTTTGTCGAACGCAGTAGCTCTTCCCGCTGCTTCAGGACGTCGGGTTGTGGGTCGAAATGCCGGATCCCGACCAGTCCCGCACCCTCAAGTGCGTTCGCGATCTGGGTGTGGGCCAGTTCGAACCGGTCAAAATCAGCCTGATCGAACACGACCGCCACAACTGGCCGCTGCGCCTCTTCCGCCACTTTCGCACCAATGCCCCCGAACATCAGCACGATCAGGAAGGGGAAGATCGGGCCAATCAGGAACAGCAGAAAAGTCCGCGAAAACACGGTGGCGGAGTAGTCGCGCCGGGCGATCACGAAGGCCGACTGGATCAGGCGCATCACGCAGCCTCCGAAGGCGTTGTGGCTGGATCAGCCATGGCTCGACCCGCTGCTTCCCCCGCGATCGCAACGAAGGCATCATGGAGACCGGGGCGCTCGATCGCGAGCGCCTCGATCCCGGCACCGCCGTCGATCAGCGCTCTCAACAACGGTTCAGCGCCGGACTCGGGAAGCTCGAACGACCAGTCGCTTCCGTTGCGTCGCGCTCCAGCAGGAATTGCTGCCCGCCACGGTCCGTCCGTCGCCCGCGTACGGAGTCTGACGATCGGCCGAAGCCGGCCGCGCGCCTCGTCGACCGCGCCTTCGAACGCCAGCTTGCCTCCGGCGATGATTGCAATCCGCTCACACAGGCGCTCGGCATGGGCGATGACATGGGTCGAGAAGATCACCGTCGCGCCATTGGCGGCCTCGCTCCGGATCATCTGCTCAAGCTTGCCCTGGTTGATCGCATCAAGCCCGGAAAATGGCTCATCAAGCACGATCAAGCGCGGCCGGTGGATAATCGTACCGAGCAGCTGCACCGTCTGCGCCATGCCCTTGGACAAGGTTCGGATCGGCTTGCGTGCCCATTCTCCTAGCCCTTTGCTGGCGAGCAATTCGTCGGCCCTGCGGCGGCCCTCTGCCAGCGGCAGGCCGCGCAGAGCGCCCATGAAGGCAATCGCTTCCCGGCATTGCATCGCCGGATAAAGGCCGCGCTCCTCCGGCAAATAGCCCACCAGTGGCGCGGCTTCGAGCGGACGATCGCTGCCAAGCAGACGGCGACTCCCGGATGAGGGATCAATGATCCCCAGCAGCATTCGCAAAGTTGTCGTCTTGCCGGCTCCGTTCGGGCCGAGGATGCCGTAGATGATGCCTTGCGGCACACGAAGGCTGATCCCCGCAACCGCGCGGGTGTCGCCGAAATCCTTGACCAGGTCTTTGGCCTCGACCGCGGCCTCTGCGCGATCCTCCGGCTGCACATGTTGAAGCACTGCTGCTCTTTACGCCTCAATCGTTTAGTGCGGCCCGACAATCGGGTAGCTGATAAACTGGGCCTGTGAATAGTCCTGCAAGCGTGAAGGAAGAGATAAGGCGCGAGGCGGAGTCGCTTGGCTTCGCCGTGTGCGGCTTCGCGCGTGCTGATTCCGCTGATAATGCTGGCAATGAACTCCGCCAGTGGCTCGAGGCGGGGCACCACGGCACGATGGGCTGGATGCAGGAGCGCGCCCACCATCGCGTGGCTCCCACGGCCCTCTGGCATGACGGTGATCGCGCTGGGAATGAGCTATGCGCCGGCAGTCGACCCCCGCTCATTGGCCGAATATGGTGAAGTGGGTCGAGTGTCGGTCTACGCGCAGGGCGGCGACTATCACAAGACGGTGAAGAAGGCGCTGAAGGCGCTTGGACGCTGGCTGCATCAGCGGCATGGCGGCGAGCTCAAGGTGTTCGTCGATACTGCACCGGTCCTGGAAAAGCCCCTGGCGGCAGCGGCGGGAATCGGCTGGCAGGGGAAGCACACGAACCTGCTGTCGCGCGAGCATGGCAATTGGCTGTTCCTCGGAATCATCCTCACCAGCCTCGACATTGAGCCCGATCCGCCTGCCGTCCAGCATTGCGGAAGCTGCACGCGCTGCATCAGCGCCTGCCCGACCAACGCCATCTATGCCCCGCACCGGATCGATGCCCGCGCCTGCATCTCCTATCTGACCATCGAGCATGATGGGCCGATTCCCGAGAAGTACCGCGCTGCGATGGGCAATCGCATCTACGGCTGCGACGATTGCCTCGCGGCTTGCCCGTGGAATCGCTTCGCGGTGGCGGCTGCCGCAAATCAAGCCTTCGTGCCGCGCGCAGAGCTGACCGCGCCCGATCTGGCGGACCTGCTGGCGCTCGATGAAAGCTCCTTCCGTGAGCTGTTCGCCGGTTCACCAATCAAGCGCATTGGCCGTAACCGCATGATCCGAAATTGCCTGATCGCTGCCGGAAACAGCGGCGTGCCCTCCCTCGAGAGCAGCATCCGACCGCATCTCAAGGATCCCGACCCGGTTATCGCGGAGGCGGCGAGCTGGGCGCTGGCCCGGCTCAATGGCTAGCGAGGCGGAAAGCTCGCGATGCAGGATTGCCGATCCGTCTTGGCGCCCAAACTGGTGCGCGTTTCGACATAAGTCACGCGCTCGGCTCCGGAACCACTGGTGGGGGGGTAGAGGAACGCGTCAAGGATGCAGCTTGCCGACGCATACTGAAGCTTGATCCCGGGACCCTCGCGGACCTGGAATTGCGGTGTTCCGAAACGGGCATTCAGCTCGGCAGCGGTGAGCCCGATGATGTCACCCAAAGGACGCGGAGACGAAACCACAGGCTCCGGCTCGGGAGTGCTTGAGCAGCCGGCGGCAAGCAGGACGAGACCAAGAGTCAGACGACGCATCGACGGCCTTCTGTCACCGGCACGCCGATCAGGCAATCGGTTGCGGCGGCCGGATACCCCGGCTAACCGCCGCTCAACCCGCCCCAGCAACGGATTGTGCCGATGACCCAACCCCGCCTCGACGTGCTCGCGATCGGCAACGCCATTGTCGATGTGATCGCGGACACCGACGAGTCGTTCCTCGCGGTCGAGGGCATGGTGAAGGGCACGATGCGCCTGATCGACGAGGAGGAAGCCACCGGACTCTACGAGCGGATGGGTCCGGGGCGGGAAACCAGCGGCGGATCCGCCGCGAACACGGTCGCCGGACTGGCGGCTCTGGGACTTCGTACCGGCTTCATCGGCCAGGTCGCGGGCGATCAGCTTGGCGAGATCTTCCGCCACGATATCTGCAGCCTGGGGGTCCGATTCGAAACCGCCCCGCTGAATGGGACAAGCGCGACCGCGCGCTGCCTGATCCTGGTCACTCCCGATGCGCAGCGGACCATGAATACCTTCCTCGGCGCCTCCCAGCATCTGTCTTCCGAAGCGGTCGAGCCATCCCAAATCGCGGCGGCCGCAATCCTCTATCTGGAAGGTTATTTGTGGGATTCGCCGTCGGCCCGCGAGGCGATGGAGCAGGTAATCGCCGCCGCGCGACAGGCCGGACGCAAGGTCGCCTTTACCCTGTCCGACATCTTTGTGGTGGAGCGTCACGCCGCCGACATCCGGCGACTGCTCAACCAGAGGCTGATCGATATCCTGTTCGCCAATGAGGCGGAACTGCTGGCGCTCGCCGGAACCGAAGATCGCAACGGGGCGATCGATGCGCTGGCGCCGTTGGTGCCGGTGCTCGTCGTGACCCGTAGCGAGCACGGAGCAATCGCCGTGGCCGGTGGAGAACGGGCGGAAGTCGCCGCCGAGCCAATCCGCGAATTGGTCGACACGACAGGAGCCGGCGACCTGTTCGCGGCGGGCTTTCTCGCCGGCCAGCTTCACGGCGCCTCGCTTGAACAGTCCCTGCGGCTGGGTGCGATTGCCGCAGCCGAGGTGATCCAGCACTACGGCGCGCGGCCGGAGGCGGACCTCCGGGCGCTGACCAAGGATCTGCTCGGATAGTTCAGACCGCCGGGCTACCCTGGCCGGAGCCTGGCGGGTTCCGCGGCGGGTCAAGCGGATCACGTTCGTCTACGCCCGGGATCCCCGGCTCGATGTCATGGATCTCGGGCTCGTGGACTTCCACCAGTCCGCGGCCGAGATGACTGTGCCGGCGGCTGTAGCCGAAATAGACCAGCAGCCCGAACACCGCCCAGGCGGCGAACAGGGTGAGCGTGTAGCTGCCGAGCATGAAGAACAGATAGACCGTGCCGATCATCGCCAGCGGGGCGACCAACCATACCACGGGCGTTCTGAACGGCCGGTGCCGATTGGGCTCGACCCGGCGCAACACGAGCACGGCGATCGCCACCATGAAGAAGGCGAACAGCGTGCCCGAGTTCGAGATGTCCGCCAGAGCTCCGACCGGGAACAACGCGGCGAACAGCGCGACGAAGATGCCTGTCGTGATCGTCACGACGTGCGGCGTGTGGAATCGCGGATGGATCCGGCTGAACGCTTCCGGCAGCAGCCCATCCCGGCTCATCACGAAGAAGATGCGGGTCTGTCCGTACATCATCATCAGCACGACCGAGGGAAGCGCGAGGCCTGCCGCGAGACCGACGAGATTGCCGATCTGCCGCCAGCCGATCTCCCGCAAAGACCAGGCCAGTGCTTCCTTGGAGCAGACCACGGCTTCGGTTGCCTGCCCGGCGCAGGCGGCAGCAAATTCGGTACTTCCGGGCGCGATCCCCGTGCCATCTGGATTAAGCAGCGGCTGCGCTCCGACGCTTCCGATCACCCCGCTGGCGACCAGCAGGTAGAAGATCGTGCAGATTGCAAGCGAGCCGATCAGCCCGATCGGCATGTTGCGCTGCGGGTTGCGAGTCTCTTCGGCAGCGGTCGAGACCGCATCGAAACCGACATAGGCAAAGAAGATCGACGCTGCCGCCGCCGAGATGCCCGCAAACCCAAGCGGCGCGAAGGGCGTGAAATTCTCGTCGTTCATCACCGGCAGCGCCAGGACGATGAAGGCCGTCAGCGCCGTGATCTTAACCACCACGAGGGTCGAGTTGACCCACGCGCTCTCCTTTGTGCCGATGACCAGCAACCAGGTGACAAGCAGCGCGATGATGAATGCGGGCAGGTTGATGAAGCCGCCGGTCGCGATTGCGGTCCGGATCGCTTCGGTTTCAGCCGCTCCGAAGGTCAGCTGAACTTGCGCAACCAATGCGTTAGCGTTGACCAGCGCGACCGGAAGCTCGATCCCGAGATATTCCCGAAGCAAGCCAACGAAGTAGCCGGACCATCCCACCGCGACCGCTCCGGCGGCCACCGCATATTCGAGGCACAAGGCCCAGCCGACCATCCAGGCGAGTGGCTCGCCCATCACCGCATAGCTGTAGGTGTAGGCCGAGCCCGAGACCGGCACCATCGACGACATTTCCGCATAGCAAAGCGCAGCGACGGCGCAGACCAGCCCCGCGATCACGAAGCTGAGGAGCATTCCCGGCCCAGCCTTTTGCGCCGCCTCCGCGGTCAGCACGAAGATGCCGGTGCCAATAATCGCGCCGACGCCGAGCATGGTGAGCTGGAACGCGCCGAGTGAGCGGTGAAGCGCCTTCTTCTCCGCGGTGGCAAGGATCGCGTCGAGTGGTTTGATCCGGTCGAACAGCATCCCAATTCCCCCTCTGCCCTTTAGGAGAGCCTAGCGGCAGATAGGCCCGGTGCAAGAGCGGACTCCCACCGCATGGCGTTATTACCGCGCCAGCATCGGCCCGAGCGGCCCGCCGCCGAACACGTGAACATGCAGGTGACCGACCTCCTGGCCGGCACGCTTGCCCGTGTTGGCGAGCAGCCGATAACCCTGCACGACCATCCCTTCGCCCCGGGCCACTTCACCCACCGCTCGGATGAAGCCGACAATCTCAGCGTCGGAGGCTTTCTGAGAAAAGTCATCCCAGGAGACATAGGCGCCCTTCGGGATCACCAGGATGTGCACCGGCGCGAGCGGATGAATGTCATGAAAGGCGAGCGCGTGCTCATCTTCATAGACCTTGTTGCAGGGGAGTTCTCCCCGCAAAATCTTCGCGAAGACATTGTTCTCATCATAAGGCTGCGTCGCGTCGATCGGCATGACGACTCCTGCTTGACCGGGAATCTCCACCCGCTACCACGGACCCAATGACCGAGGAACCGCCAGAGAGCCTGATTCCCTACGACGAGATCGTGCAGGAGGCTTTGCGGGCCGTGGTTGGCCGGGTGCTTGAGACAGTCGGGGAGTCGGGTGGCCTGCCTGGCAACCACCACTTCTACATCACGTTCAAGACCCGCGCGGCGGGCGTGGACATCCCGAAGCATCTGGTCGAACGCTTCCCCGATGAGATGACCATTGTCCTCCAGAACCGCTTCTGGGACCTGAAGGTCGACGATCAGGCTTTTTCCGTCGGGCTGTCCTTCGGCGGCGTTCCGGCCAAGCTGTTCGTGCCATTCGCGGCCGTCACCGACTTCGTCGATCCAGCCGTCGATTTCAGCCTGAAGTTCCATGCCATCGGCGACCTCGCGCCCGAAGAGCATGAGGATGCGGAGAATGACGCCCCGGTCGAAGAGCGGGCGGACGACGGCTCAAACGTCGTGTCGGTGGATTTCACCCGCAAGAAGTAGGCGGGTTGCCGGCTCGGCCCTGCTTGTCACCCGAACCGATTTCGCGCAGGGCAGCGCCGCTCCATTTTGGATGCGAACCATAATCAACGAGATGTCACAGGGGACCACATGACAAATCATCGCTCGGAGACGGACAGCTTCGGACCGATCGAGGTGCCATCGGATTGCTACTGGGGCGCGCAAACGCAGCGCTCGATCGGCAACTTCCCCTTTGGACCCAACGAGCGGATGCCAGTCGAGATTGTCCACGCGCTGGGTTTCGTGAAGCAAGCGGCAGCGCGGGCGAATGCGCGGCTGGGGAACCTTGCCCCCGAACTCGCCGAAGCGATCCAGCAGGCGGCGGGCGAAGTGGCTCGTGGAGACCTCGACAGTCAGTTTCCGCTGGTGATCTGGCAGACCGGCTCGGGCACCCAATCCAATATGAACGCCAATGAGGTGATCGCGGGACGCGCCAATGAAAAGCTGGCCGGCAAGCGCGGCGGCAAGGAGCCGGTGCATCCCAACGACCATGTGAACAAGGGACAGTCGTCGAACGACAGCTTTCCGACAGCGATGCACATTGCGGCGGCGCGGGCGGTTCAGAAGAAGCTGATCCCGGCAATCCGGATGATTCAGGAACGGCTTGCCGACCAGGCAAAGCGCTGGGATTCGATCGTCAAGATCGGGCGCACCCATCTGCAGGATGCGACTCCGCTGACGCTCGGGCAGGAATTCTCCGGCTATGCCGAGCAGATGGCCGACAATCTGGCGCGCGTCGAAGCGGTGATGCCCCGGCTCCTGCGTTTGGCGCAGGGCGGCACCGCCGTCGGCACCGGGCTCAATGCTCCCAAAGGCTTTGCCGAGGAGTTCGCGAAGGATGTTGCGAACCTGACTCAGATGCCGTTCACGTCGGCCCCCAACAAGTTTGCGGAGCTGGCGGCTCACGACACTCTGGTTGAGTTGTCAGGAATCCTGAACACGATCGCGGTCAGCTTGACGAAAATCGCCAACGACATCCGCTTGCTCGGATCCGGGCCCCGTTGCGGTCTCGGCGAGCTCAAGCTTCCCGAGAATGAACCGGGCAGCTCAATCATGCCGGGTAAGGTCAACCCGACCCAGTGCGAAATGCTGACGATGGTCGCTGCCCAAGTCATGGGCAATCATGTGGCGGTGACCGTCGGCGGGCTTCAGGGCCACATGGAGCTGAATGTATTCAAGCCGTTGATCGGCGCGAACGTGATCCGCTCGATCAACCTGCTGACGATCGGCATGGAGAGCTTCACCAAGCGCACGCTAGACGGACTGGAACCGGATGAACGGCGCATTTCCGACCTGATGAACCGGTCGCTCATGCTTGTAACCGCGCTGGCGCCGGAGATCGGCTACGACAACGCCGCCGCGATCGCCAAGCACGCCCACAAGAATGGGCTGACGCTGAAGGAAGCAGGCATTGAAATGAAGCTGGTCGACGAGGAAACCTTCGATCGCGTCGTCAAGCCGGAGATGATGCTTGGGCGGTAGGTTCGAAATCCGACCGCGGGTCGCTACCCTGACTGCCAGGTGCGAAGCCAGTCGCTCGGCGCCAGCAGCATCCAGACGTTCAGGGTTAGATTGTCGCGGATGACGACCAGCGGAACGATCTCGAGGATCCCGACCAGAAGCACGGAAGCCCAGAGCGGGAGCTTGCGCGCGGCCAGGAAGCCGACCGCCATCATCGCCACATCGCTCATGCTGTTGAGCACGCTGTCGCCGTTGTACCCAAGCGCAATCGTCGCCTCGCGATAGCGGGCAATGATCACCGGCGAATTCTCGACGATCTCCCAAGCAGCCTCGATTAGCACGGCAATCAGGAAGCGCCGTTCGATCGGCAAGCGCTTCCCAACCACCCACAAAGCGGCGTAGAACAGCACTCCGTGGATCACATGGCTTGGGCTATACCAGTCCGCCAGCATTTGGCTGGTCCGGGCACTCGTCGCCGAATTCACCCACCAGTCCACCGCGCCGCAGGTGCAGATCAGCGGCCGCCCCATAAGCCATAAGATGCCCGCCGACGCTCCGGCCAGCAGCAACGCGGTTGTGTAGTTGGATTGCTTCCTTGTCATTCTCGGCCCGCTAAGGCCGCCTCACGGACTTGCCAAGCGGTGCCGACTGTTTGAACAGTCCGTCCGTCATGCTTCGCCTCTACGGACCAGCTTGCGACGGAAGCATCATCGATGCCGCCCATGCCGCATCGCTCCCGGAAGGCGCGACCTGGATCGATCTTGAGGAGCCGACGCGCGCTGAAGAAAGGCTCGTTGAGCGCTGGCTCGGGCTGGAAATTCCAACCCGCGAGGAAATGGCGGAGATCGAGCCCTCCAGCCGCCTGTACGAGCAGAATGGCGCGATCTACATGACGCTGTTCACGCTTGCTGGGGTCGAGGAAGGCTCACCGGTCAGCGAGCCGATCGGGTTCGTGCTGGGCGAGCATCAGCTGGTCACCGTTCGCTATCTGACGCCAAAGCCGATCCGTGCCTTCCAGCAGCATGTCCACCGCGACCCGTCGCTCGCCAGCAATGGCGTGACCGTGTTCGTCCGACTGCTGGACGCAATTGTGGATCGGCTCGCCGATGAACTCGAAGCGTCGAGCGCGGAGATCAACCGCATCTCCAGCCAGATTTTCCGGCGGAGAGTCGACAATCAACGGCGAAACCAACCGGCGCGCCTGGAGCTGCTGCTGATGCAGATCGGCCGTGCGCAAGATCTACTGTCGCGGATCCGGGAAACCGCCGTTAGTGCCAGCCGTCTCGTGTCCTTCTTCAGCGCCTCCTCGAAAATGCAGGAGGCGAGCAGCGGACAGCGGGACCACGTCCAAAGCCTCAGAACCGACCTCAGCTCGCTGGTCGATCATGCGAGCTTCCTTGGAGACAATTTGACGTTCCTGCTCAATGCGTCGCTGGGGCTCATCAGCATCGAGCAGAACGCAGCGATGAAGCTGTTTTCCTGGGTCGCGATCGTGTTCCTGCCGCCGACGCTGATCGCCGGCATCTACGGGATGAACTTCGCGCATATGCCGGAGCTGAACTGGCTGTTCGGATATCCGATGGCGCTGGCGATGATCGTCACCAGCATGATCGCCCCCTATCTCTATTTTCGCCGCAGAGGCTGGCTGTAGTCGGTACAGGTTGCCGCACACCGAGATCGCTCCCTTTCCGAAACGAAACTCAATCGGCGAGAACCGCGTTTCTGACGAATGCCCGAGGGTAACGGCAACAAGAGCGGCAAAAGTGCGATTGAGCGTATCGGTTGCATGGTGTCCGAATGGGTGGCTGACATTGCCGCTCACCCATATGCGCAGATCGGAATCATCCTGTTCTGCGCCGCATGGTGGCTGGTTGAGCTGCCGACCGACATCCTGACCGCGGCGCTCTCAATCCTTGCGATCACCCTGACCCAGATGGTTCTCAACCGCCAGAATGAGCGGGAGGGGATCGACCATATTCGCGACGTCGCGATGCACGCCAAACTGGATGAGCTGATCATCGCCAAGAAGAATGCGCGCAACGAAATGGCCGGGATCGAGGAATTGCAGGAAGAGGATATCCAGGTCCTCAAGGAAGATGTGAAGGAAGAGATTGATCACACCACCGCCGCGGGACTCGGCCCTCCAGAGAAGGAAGCAGCCAAGCAGGCCGTTGAGGTCGCGGCCGACAAGGCGAAGAAAGAAAGCCGATCGCGCGGCGGGAACAACCGTAAGCAGGCGCGGAGGAGTAGCTCCAAGGGCTGATCGTCGCGGGTTTGTAATCCTTGATTCCCTTGCTAAGGGCGCGGCGCGCCTCACCTTCGCAAGCAACAGGACATCGTGATGATCCCGACCGGCCAGGACAGCCTTCAGACCCGTTCGACCCTGACGGTCGGCACCAAGCGCTATGCTTACTACTCGCTGGAGAAAGCCTCGGCTGCCCTCGGCGACATCAGCCGGCTGCCGTTCTCGATGAAAGTCCTGCTGGAGAATCTGTTGCGGTTTGAAGACGGGGTCACGGTGACTCGCGACGACCTCTCGGCAATGGCTGACTGGCTGAAAGAACGGCAGATCACCCGCGAAATTCAGTATCGCCCCGCCCGGGTGCTGATGCAGGATTTCACGGGCGTTCCGGCGGTGGTCGACCTCGCTGCAATGCGCGACGCGATGAAGAATCTTGGCGGTGATCCGCAGAAGATCAACCCGCTGGTTCCGGTTCATCTGGTCATCGACCACAGCGTCATGGTCGATGAATTCGGCACCCCGAAGGCGTTCGAGGACAATGTCGCGTTGGAATATGCGCGCAACGCGGAGCGGTATGAGTTTCTGAAATGGGGAAGCCAGGCGTTCGACAATTTCAAGGTCGTCCCGCCGGGTACCGGCATCTGCCACCAGGTCAACTTGGAGAACATTGCCCAGACCGTGTGGTCGAGCGAAGACCAGACTGGCGAGACGGTTGCCTATCCGGACACGCTGGTCGGTACCGACAGCCACACCACCATGGTCAACGGGCTAGGCGTGCTTGGCTGGGGTGTCGGCGGGATCGAGGCCGAGGCGGCGATGCTCGGCCAGCCGGTCTCTATGCTCATCCCCGAAGTCGTCGGGTTCCGCCTGTCGGGCGAGCTCAAGGAAGGAATCACCGCGACGGACCTGGTGCTGACCGTGACGCAGATGCTCCGAGCGCGCGGCGTGGTTGGCCGGTTCGTCGAGTTTTACGGACCCGGGCTCGATACGCTGACGCTGGCTGATCGCGCGACGATCGCCAACATGGCTCCCGAATATGGCGCGACCTGCGGCTTCTTCCCGGTCGACGAACGCACGATCGACTATCTGAAGCTCACCGGTCGCGATGACGAGCGGATCGAGCTGGTCCGCGCTTACTGCAAGGCGCAAGGCATGTGGCGCGATGCGTCAACCCCGGATCCGCTGTTCACCGACTCGCTTGAGCTCGACATGAGCAGCGTGGAGCCGTCGCTTGCCGGTCCGAAGCGGCCGCAGGACCGCGTGGTGCTGAGCGAGGTGGACGACCAGTTCTGCGAGGAACTGGAGAAGAGCTACAAGAAGGCGCTTGCGGACCGCGCGCCAGTGGCCGAGGCTGATTACAGCGTTGGCAATGGCGATGTCGTGATCGCCGCGATCACCAGCTGCACCAACACATCCAATCCGTCTGTCCTGATCGCCGCCGGGCTGGTGGCGCGCAAGGCACGCGAGAAGGGGCTCACCCGCAAGCCGTGGGTCAAGACCAGCCTCGCTCCGGGGAGCCAGGTGGTCAGCGAGTATCTCCAGTCGTCCGGGCTCCAGCAGGACCTTGATGCGATCGGTTTCAACCTTGTCGGCTATGGCTGCACCACCTGCATCGGCAACTCGGGCCCCCTGCCCCAGCCGATCAGCCAGGCGATCAATGACAACGACCTGGTCGCCGTCAGCGTGCTCAGCGGAAACCGCAACTTCGAGGGCCGGGTATCCCCCGACTGCCGCGCCAACTATCTCGCCTCGCCGCCCCTGGTTGTCGCCTATGCGCTCAAGGGCACCGTCGCGAGCGACATGGTGTCGGAGCCGATCGGCAAGGGGAGCGACGGGCAGGACGTGTTCCTCAAGGACATCTGGCCGAGCAATGACGAGGTCCGGGGACTGATCGACAGCCACGTCACCTCCAATATGTTCCGCTCCCGCTATGCCGACGTTTTCCGCGGCGACGACCGCTGGCGCGCGATCGAAGTGACTGGCAGCGACACCTACAGCTGGCCCGCCGGGTCCACCTACATCGCCAATCCGCCCTACTTCGAGGGCATGACGATGACTCCAAAGCCGCTGACCGACGTCCACCAGGCGCGTGCGCTGGCGGTGTTCGGGGATTCGATCACCACCGACCACATCTCGCCAGCGGGATCGATCAAGGCGTCCAGCCCCGCCGGCCGCTTCCTGCAGGACCATCAGGTCCCGCCGGCCGAGTTCAACAGCTATGGCGCCCGGCGCGGAAATCATGATGTGATGATGCGCGGCACATTCGCCAACATCCGCATCCGCAACCGCATGCTCGACGGGGTCGAGGGCGGCTTCACCCGCTACGCTCCAACTGGCGAGACGCAGGCGATCTACGACGCGGCGATGAACTATGCGAACGATGGAACTTCGCTGATCATCCTCGCGGGCAAGGAATATGGCACCGGGTCATCGCGCGACTGGGCGGCCAAGGGCACGGTATTGCTCGGAGTGAAGGCGGTGATCGCCGAGAGCTTCGAGCGGATCCACCGCTCGAACCTGGTCGGCATGGGCGTGTTGCCGCTGCAATTCGCCGACGGCGAGTCAGCGACGACTCACGGGCTCGACGGAAGCGAGACCTTTACCATCGAAGGCATCGCCGAAATCCAGCCGCGCCAGGATGTCGCAGTCAAGGTCACCCGTTCCGACGGAACCGAGGTGACGATCACGGCGCGGTGCCGGATCGACACGTTCAATGAGCTGGAATATTTCCACGCCGGCGGGATCCTCCACTACGTCCTGAGAAAGCTGGCCGCCTAACGGTGGAGCTACTGATCGAGATTGCCGGGTGGGCGGCGGCGCTGCTGATCCTGGCAGCCTATGCGCTGCTCACCGCCGGCAAGGTCGATGCGCGAAGCCCGCTCTATCAGGGCATGAACGCTGCCGGTGCGATCGGTTTCATCATCAACACCAGCGCTCATGGCGCTTGGCCGTCCGCGGCGCTCAATGTCGTGTGGCTAGCGATTGGCGCGGTCGCGCTGGTTAGGATTGTTCGGCAGCGCTAGAGCGCAGCGAAGGCCTTCGCGTGGGCCACGTCGCCGCGCGGTAGAAGCTTCTCCGTAAGCGGCAGCATCATGAAATACGCGCCGGCATAGGGGCTGGTGAACGGACGCGCGGCAGCCACCGAATAGCCGAACCGGCTGTAATAGGCCGGCTCGCCGAGCACGAAGATCGCGTCCCAGCCTTCGCGGCGCGCACACTCATGCCCAGCCTCGATCAGGCAGGAGCCAATTCCTTGTCGCTGCTGATTTGGAAGAACAGCTATCGGTGCGAGCGCGAGCGCCCGGAACGGTGCTGTCATCGGCGAGAACAGGATGTGCCCGATGATCCCGCAGTCGCGTTCGGCCGCGAGCTCGACCACGACATCGCCATCGCCGCGCAATTGCTCAACCAGATTCGCTTCGGCTGGACTTGAAAAAGCCGCAAGCAACAGCGCACGAATTTCCTGATGGTCACTCGGTCCGGCAGTGCGGATGATCATAGCGTCGACCGCAGCCAGTCGGGAATGTTCGCGCCCTCCAGCTCGTCCGCCCGCCGGTGCTCCACTGCCAAGCCCACCTCGGAATAATTAATCTTGGTTCTTGGCCCGGGAGCGTCAGTCTCAACGACCAATAGCCGGCGGTTGACCTTCTGCCGCCAGTTCATGCGGGCGGTATTTTCCTGGCCGATGAAGCAGCCCTTCGTGAAGCTGACGCCGTTCAACTCCGCCGCGTTGCATTCGAGCCAGAGGATGTCGCCTTGTTCCGCCTGTCCCTCACACACGCCGAGCCGCAACCGGTGTTCGCGCCAGCCACTCGCCGGCTCATCGGGCGGGGCGATCCATCGCCATCCAAGATCGGCGAGGCGGGGGTCTGGAACTCCCTCCCCCGCGTTCATCGACCAGTGGACCGCCAGTCCCTCATCGCGTTCGATGGAGATCGGACGGCGCAACCGGTAGATGGCGAGCCGCTTGATCAGCGCGTCGGCACCCGCAGCTTCGCAGTCGAGCAAGAGATCCTCGCCATCTTCCCACACCAGGAAGTCGAACAGGCATTTCCCCTGTGGCGTTAGCAGACCGGCCCACACCGGCAGCGATCCGGTGACATCGTTGGTGACCAATCCCTGCAGGAAGCCGCGAACATCGTCGCCAGACAGCCGAATGACGGCACGGTCCTGAAGGGTGGTCGCGGGCATGTCCGTCAGTTAAGGGGCGCCGGTGACAATGCAAACCCTGACAATTCGCCGGCCCGACGACTGGCACGTTCATCTGCGCGACGGCGCCATGCTCGAGGCGGTGGCGAACTACACCGCCCGTCAGTTCGCGCGAGCGATCATCATGCCCAATCTGACGCCCCCAATCACGACAGTTGCGGCATCGAACGATTATCGATCGCGAATAATTGCAGCGACGGAAGCAAGCTTCACTCCGCTGATGACCTGCTATCTGACCGATGGCGCGGACCCTGATGAGCTGGAGCGCGGCCATGCCGAGGGCGCGTGGGTCGCGGCCAAGCTCTATCCGGCACATGCAACGACCAATTCCGCATTCGGGGTCACCAACGTCCGCCACATCGCTCCAGCACTAGAGCGGATGCAGGCGATCGGAATGCCCCTGCTCGTCCATGGCGAAGTGACCGATCCCGATGTCGACGTGTTCGATCGCGAGGCGGTGTTCATCGACCGCGTACTCATCGGCCTGGTGCGGGATTTCCCGGCGCTGAAGATCGTGTTCGAGCATATTACGACTGCCGAAGCGGTCGATTTCGTGAAGGATGCGGGCCCGCAGGTTGGCGCCACCATCACTCCGCAGCATGTCATCATCAACCGCAATGCGCTGTTCGCCGGAGGGTTACGGCCGCATGCCTATTGCCTGCCCGTCGCGAAGCGCGAACACCATCGGGTCGCCGTGCGGCGGGCAGCGGTCTCTGGTTCGCCCAAATTCTTCCTAGGCACCGACAGCGCGCCCCATGCCCAAAACGCCAAGGAATCGAGCTGCGGCTGCGCCGGCATCTTCAACGCGCCGTTCGCGCTGGAGACTTACGCCGAGGTGTTCGAGGAGGAAGGCGCGCTCGACCGGTTTGAAGGCTTCGCGTCGGAACATGGTCCGCGTTTCTACGGCCTACCGCTCAACGACGGGACGGTCACGCTGGAACGGGTTGAAACCGTGGTGCCCGAGACTCTTGCCGCAGGCGAAACCACGCTCGTCCCCTTCCATTCCGGCCGGGTGCTGCGCTGGCGGTTCGCTGGTTGAACCTGCGTGCAGCCTCCGCTACATCCGCACCGCCGCCGGGGCCTGGAGACGTGGGTGAGTGGCTGAAACCAGCGGTTTGCTAAACCGCCGTAGGGGTAAATCCCCTACCGAGGGTTCGAATCCCTCCGTCTCCGCCATGCTTTACTGAAGTCCTGTGTTTGTCCGGTTTCAGATCACAAGCCGGGCGCCATTATCTTGCCCCATGTACCGAAGTGAGTCGCTAAGCGCGGCATCGGTTTGCAAGTTCTTCAAGAATGGCAAACCTAAGGCGGCAGTGTCAGCCACGGGCAGCCAACTTCACTATTACTGCTGATAAGGGGGCAATTCCCAGATTACCGGTCGAACGGCTCGCGGGCTTAAGGGCCAGTCTTGCTTCCCGGCTGCCAAGTGACGATCCGCTCAATCTCGCAACAACCTGGTGCCGCCCAAGCGGCACATCGACGCGGGTCGCGACCTCTTTATTGATGATCGCGAGCAGCGTACCAGCAGCCGAATCCGCTGCATAAGCCGTAACGTTGAGGCCATGATCCGTGATCGACACGGGCCGCATGCGGGAGCCAGCAAACAGACCAGCGAATTTCATGCCCCAATACACCGGCTGCGCTGTTGTGCGCCCGTCGATATTTCCTATCGGCGTGTAGAAGGGACGCGGCCGAAGCTGCGCGTCCGGCAACAACTTTTCCCCAGGAAGCCCGCCAACGGAGTTCGCGACGGCTGACCCCTCACCGCCGTGAAAGTTCACCCCCGCATATCCGAGCGACATCAGTGACAACGAATAATCCGCCGCCCAGAGAGCAGCTACATAGGAATCCGAAACGCCGGGTTTACCGCCATGAAAGCAGCTGTTGGTCTCCGTGACGCGGTAAAGCACATTCATGTCCCTAGCCGCCCCGCGCGCGATTTCTGCATTCGCGGCAACCATCTTTGTCGGCCGGAGCAGGCGCTCAGGCGTAATGCTGGGCGGGCCACCCACGTAAAAATGGTGCGATAAGGATTCGATGGGTGGAGTATTGCTGAGGGCAGGCCAGCGCTTAGCAATCTCGGCAAGCCAGTTCACCCTGACGGCCGCCTCTGGCAGTACGAACCGGGCATGAGGGGTGACGGCCATAATGGCCTGAGCCGCCGCGAACCATTCAGCGAGGAAGGTGTCGACATTCCACTTGGCGGGATCGCGCAAATGAAACTGGAAGACGTCCACTTCGTTGCCAATGGCGAAAGCCAGGAGACGCTTGCCGAGGCGCTTCTGGACATACCCCGCCTCACGGGCGAGGTCGGCGGGACGGCCGGTTCCCAGGTTTAGCCCGTAGATGCACCGCCAGCCGGTGGCATCGAGAAACTTCGCCAAGGCATCGATCGCAGCAGGCGTGACCGCATAGCTGGTGTCTGGGCGCGCTTGACCTGCCACGACTGGACGAGTGACACGGGGCGCTGGCGCATCGCCGGGAAACTGCTTCCACCACGAAAACTCGCTCGTATTACCGCCAATGCGCAGAATGCCGTTAGACGCCAGATCGCGGAAGGCCTTCACCAAAGGCCGGTTTCGCGCGGTAAAGAAATCAGACGTTTCGAGTTGCTGGGTCTCGTAGGAAAGGCCAAGAAAATCATGAGGGACCAAAGGGCCGCTTGCTCTCGGCGAGAGTGACACCGACATCGTGGTAGCCGCCTCGGCAGCGGCGGTTGTCAGCGCACCGACAGCCGTCAAGAAGCCGGTTCTTAAAAGTGTGCGGCGGTCAATCATGTTTGTATCTTCCCAGCGCCTTCCGGACGCACAAACTTCTCCTCGAAGCTGACTGCCATCCCTTAGCTTCACCCTGCTTCGCACTCACAGTTCCCCACCGTCCAATCATTTGTCCAGCAACCGAAACTGGTTTATATTCTAATGGTTGCGGATTGGCACCGGCGGGTGAACGAGGACGCGCTTCCGTCTGGAAGGAGCCGCGCGCATGACGACTTACTTCTTCCATTTGCGGGATGGGGTGGATCTGCTGCTCGATCCAGATGGCCGTCGTCTGCCAAGCCTCGATGCGGTTGCCGCTGCGGCGATGCGCGAAGCACGCGCATTGATCAGTGCGGAAGCGATGACCGGCAAAATTTCCCTGATCCCGCACATCGATGTGGAAGATCAGGACGGGACCGTGGTCCACAGTCTGGCCTTCGAGGACGCGGTTGAGATCGAGCGGCCGCAACTCGCGGGGGCTGAATGATCAAACTTCGCTCGACTCGCGCTGCGCCTGCGTGGCTTCCCTGCACAATCCGGTCAGCTGGCGGCGGATCGACGGCCAGGACAAGTGGTTGAGGACGTCGCTATAGCCCTCTCGCTGAAGACGCACCCGAATGTCAGCAACCTTTGCGCACTCGCCGGACCGGGCAAGGTCGAAGGCCCTCTCCAGGATCGTTCGATCTTCCATGTCTCCCTCCTACCATGGGTGCACGCCCAAGACCCTGATCCAGGATAGGATGCGCCCGGCGGCATTTGGGACTTGGGGGCAACCGGGACGCCAAACTTGATCAGCATTAGCGGCAGCCTGACTGATATAGTTGATGATCAACGGATCGTTCAGTGCTCAGGGCGGTTGTGTCAGCATAACTGCGACACCCCGACCGCCTCTTCGGCAAATGACAGCCGCCCAGGCAGCTCAGGCCAGTAGGACGGCGTCATGACTTCGGAACAACAATCTCCTCTGCAGCCCCTCCTGCGCAAGCTCCAGCAGTGGCGCGAGCTTGATCTTATGGATCAGGAGGCCGTGCTTGGGCTTCCCTTCCGGCTGGAGCTTCTTGAACGGGGTCAGTACATCGTTCGAGAGGACGACAAGCCAAGTCATAGCTGCGTGATCGTTTCGGGCTTTGCCTACCGCCATAAAATCGTCGCCGACGGCGGGCGCTCGATCAATGCGATCCACATGCGCGGAGACATGGTCGATCTGCAGAATTCCCTGCTTCGGCTTGCCGACCACAATGTGCAGGCGCTGACGCAGTGCAAAGTCGCATTCATTCCTCGTGATTCGTTGATTGAGCTGGCATTCGCCCATCCGGCAGTCGGCATGGCGATGTGGTATGACACGCTGGTGGATGGATCCATTTTTCGAGAGTGGATCGCGAACATCGGAAGGCGGAACTCGGCGGCGCGAATAGCGCACGTATTATGTGAGTTCGCGATCCGGGCCGAAACGGCCGGCCTCGGCGACAGAACGCATTACGAGCTGCCGATGAGCCAGGAACAATTGGCCGACGCGACGGGTCTCACCCCAGTTCACGTGAACAGGACGCTGCAGGCGCTTCGATCGGGCGGTGCGATCGACCGCACCAAGCGGTCCGTGGCGTTAGCCGATTGGGACAAGATCAGCGGGATCGCCGATTTCAGAATGAATTATCTGCATTTGCCACAGTAGCCCTGATCGCCGTCCGCGCCGCGCATTTCGTAACACCGCCGCAACGAAGCGCGATCGATTTGCTTACTGTTCAGGGACTGACCCTATTTATGGAGATGAGCGGGGTGGTGAATATAGTCAGATCTCCTGAAAGGCTGGAGGCGTCGAATGGCATTTGCGTCCGGGCTTCGCGAATCGCTGCAGCTTCGCGCTAGCCGAGTCGAGTCAGAATTCAGCCGCGGGGCGAGCCTGGAGGAGGTCCTTAGCGCCGACCTGATGGCGGTCGAAGCGATGGCGGAAGGCGACCTGATCGCTTCCATTCTATTGCTGAGCGCTGATCGCAAGCGACTGTCGCACGGAGCTGCGCCCCGACTTCCACGATCCTACCGCGAAGCCATCGATGGTGTGGAAATCGGACCGCGCGCGGGCTCGTGCGGGACTGCGGCTTATTCCGGCAAAGCGGTCTACGTGACAGACATCGCGAGCGATCCGCTCTGGGCTGACTACCGGCACCTCGCTCTGCCGCACGGTCTGCGGTCATGCTGGTCGACACCGATTCGGGACAAGGCCGGAACCGTCATCGGAACGTTCGCCATCTATCATCGCACCGTAAGCGGCCCGTCATCGTCAGAAATCGAAGCGATTGAGCTTATTACCGATCATGTAGCCGAAGCCATCATGTGGGCTCGCGAAACGGGGTTGGTGCGGGAGCCGCTTCCGGCGCAAGCACGGCGCGCAAAACCCGGCGCTGACAATGACCCGGGGGTCGGAATCGACCGCTTGCAACTAAGCCTTCGGCGGCTTGAAGAATTGGTGGAAGACCTCGCCCGTCTCGCTCAAGCCACAGATTCGATGGAGTCCAAGGCTGGCCTGAACAACGCCGTTGATGACATTCACAGCCTGCTCGCCGCCGTGCGCCAGCAGATTAACCGCCACGAGCAGCTGGATCGCTAACCCGCTCGCTCGTTCCGCTGGCGATTGGAAACGAACGGACCGCGGCTTCGCACGTTGTGGGGGGCTCTAGTCAGCCCGAGGCGTTCCAATGTCCGAAACAGACGAGCAGGTGCGAGACGACGCACCAATCACCGCGTCCAAGACCATCAAGCCTGACGCCCACCTCCTGGCGGAGACTGTCACGATCGCCCGCCCGTCCGCGGAATTGTTCAGCTTTTGGCGGGACGTAACAAATCTCCCCCGCTTCATGGAAAACATCGAAACGATCGAACGGATCGACGATCGGCGATCGCGCTGGACGGTGAAGGCGCCCGCGGACCAGACGGTGAGCTGGGTTTCAGTTATCACCCACGAAGAACCGGGTCGCTCGATCAGTTGGCAATCTGCTCCGGACGCCGACATCGAAAACAACGGCAAGGTCGAGTTTATCGATGCGGGCGAGCGCGGCACAGTCGTGCGCGCGGTCATCGCCTATCGCCCGCCGGGCGGCACCATTGGCAAGCTCGTCGCCAAGCTATCCCAGCGCGAACCGCGCATTCAGAGCCGGCGCGATCTTCGCCGACTGAAGCAGCTCATGGAAGCCGGCGAGATCGCCACCGGGGCGCGCAATAACCGATTGCTGGCTGAGCAGGAGGACGATTGATGAAAGCGCTGACGTGGAACGGCAAGCATGATGTCCGCTGCGAAACCGTTGACGATCCGGAGATCCTCAACCCGCGGGACGCGATCATCAGAGTGACTTCGACCGCGATCTGCGGGTCAGATCTACACCTCTACGACGGCTACATCCCAGCGATGAAGAAGGGCGATGTCCTTGGCCATGAACCGATGGGCGAAGTGGTCGAGGTCGGTTCCGAAAGTACGCTCAGGCCCGGGCAGCGGGTGGTGATCCCCTTCACCATCAGCTGCGGCCGCTGCTACCACTGCAAGAAGCAGCAGTTCGCCGGCTGCGACAACGGCAACCCTGCCGACAAGCAGGATCTCGGGCGCGAAGCCTATGGGGTGCCGATGAGTGCCGCGCTCGGCTACAGCCATTTGACCGGCGGATATTCGGGTGGCCAGGCCGAGTATCTGCGGGTGCCTTTCTCCGATGTCGGACCGCTCGTCATTCCTGACGATAGTCTCGACGACGATCAGGTCCTGTTCCTCAGTGACATCCTCCCGACCGGATGGATGGCCGCAGAAAATGCGGAAATTGAGCCGGGCGACATCGTGGCGGTGTGGGGATGCGGCCCGGTCGGGCTGTTCGCGGTGCAGAGCGCCCTGCTGATGGGCGCCGCCCGGGTGATCGCCATCGATCACTTCCCGGCACGGCTGGAACTTGCCCGCGGCTTTGGCGCCGAGACGATCAACTATGAAGAGACGAAGGTCTATGAAGCGCTGATGGACATGACCGGCGGGATCGGCCCAGACGCCTGCATCGACGCGGTCGGACTGGAAGCGCACGGTGCGTTTGCCGACAATATCCTGGACCAGATCAAGGTGTCGACGTTCCTCGGCACCGACCGCGCCCATGTCATCCGGCAGGTCATTCTTGCCTGCCGCAAGGGCGGACGGGTTTCAATCCCAGGAGTGTATGGCGGGTTTGTCGACAAATTCCCGCTGGGCGCGGTTATGGAAAAAGGACTGGCAATCCGCACCGGGCAAACTCACGTGCAGAAATACATGCGGTCGCTTTACGAGCTGGTCGCGGAAGGAAAAATCAATACGACTTTCCTGATCAGCCACTATGGCAGCCTCGATGACGGTCCTGAACTGTATCGTCAGTGGCATGATGAGCAGAACAGTTACACCAAGATCGTGCTCAAGCCGGGCGGGTGGAATGAGAAGCTGGCCGCCTGACTGGCGATCGGGAGAATAGAACCGCTGACGTTGGGCTGCCCATTGCCGCGTGAGCTGAAGAAACCCTCGTTGTCTTCGCGAGTTTCCGGAGAAGCTTCTTCAAAGGAACCGCCATGCTGTTCAAAAAATACGGCTATGCTTGGGTCACCTTGGGCTTCTTTCTCGGCTCCCTGCTTCTACACTGGTATTTCGGCTGGAACACCTATGTCGAGGAAGCCGCCGAGCACGGTCAGACGCCAGACCAAGTCAGCTATCTCAACGAGATGCTGCGCGATACGTTCGAGAATTGGCAGTCCGAGTTTCTGCAGCTGCTATGGCAGGTCTGCGGGCTGGCCTATTTCCTATATGTGGGATCGCCATCGTCGAAGGAAAATGACGACCGGGTTGAGGCGAAAATCGACGCGCTGCTGATCATGCAAGGCCCGTCCGGCGCCGAAGTCATGGCCAAGCTCGACGATCATTATCTTCGTGTCCATGGCCATGCCGAACCGCACGGACATGGCGAGCTGCAGGACATCCTGGGATCGCTTCGGCAGAAGGACCGACAGGCCCCGGCAGAAACTTAGTGCCGCACTTATCGATGCGGATCACGCCCGGTTAGGTCACCCGGCGTCCACGCGCAGCCGTGTGAGGCGAATCGACTTGATCCGCCAGCCGTCGCTCAGCCGCACATAACGCTCGTGGTAATGACCATAGCCGTGGAGCCAGCGGAACGGCAGCGGGGAGCCCTCGCTGACCCACAGTTTGTCTTCCATGGCCCAGATCCCGGAGGCGAAGTCCGGCGTCTCGATTGTGATTTCCGGCATGTGCCCATGGTGCACCGTCGTCACCGGCTCGAGGATCGGACGGAGCTTGGCGATATATTCGGCCGCCCCATAGGTCAGCTGGCTCTCGTCCCATTGGACCGCGGCGGCGCGGAAATCCGCCTCCAGGTCCGGCGCGAAAACCGCCTCCAGTCCGGCCCAGTCCTTACTGTCCATGGTGCGGAAATAGCGCGCTTTAAGAGCAGTGATTTCAAGCACCGCGGTAAGAGTTTCTGAATCGGTCATCATACCCATCAGAATGAAGTTTGTGGGCGATCAGGGTCAAGCAATGGCCAGCTGGCGTCCTTGTCGGAAATCACACTCACCGGCAGCGGCCAGGAGATATTCAGAACCGGATCATTGTACCGTACGCCGCCCTCACTCGCTGGCGTGTAGTAACCCGACACCAGATATGTGACCTCAACATCGTCGGTCAGCGTCTGGAAGCCATGGCCGAACCCAGGTGGCACGTACAGCTGCCGCTGATTTCGGTCGGCCAGCTCAAAACCCTGATGCTTGAGAAAGGTTGGGGACCCGCGGCGCAAGTCGACGATTGTGTCGACGATTGCCCCGCGGGTGCAGCGAACGAGCTTCGCTTCCGTATCAGGGCTGCGTTGATAGTGAAGGCCGCGCAGCGTCCCCTTCGTGGCCGATACGGACACATTCTGCTGAACATAGTCGGTGACCAGTCCGTGCGCGGCGAACTCCTTGCGGCACATCGATCGCGCGAACGTGCCTCGCTCGTCCCCTCTGGTTTCCAACTCGATCAGCCACACATCCTTGAGGTTGGTCGGATGAAAAATCATTGCGCCATCGCCCGCGCCGGTTGCGTCGCCGATGCGAACATCGCGCGCTGCTCCTCGTAAAGCCGATCAGCAGTCCGGCCGGCAGGGAACTCGACATCCCCAAAAGTAAGCGGCTGATCCTCTGCCACATCACGCACCAGGGTTGCCCCAACGGCTAGCCCCATCGGCAGCAGCCCTTCCGCTTCCATCACCGAATAATTCTCGGCAACTCCGTAAGCTTCATATCCGCCGAACTGGCTGATCCTGTCACCGCGGCGAAGCGCTTTCTTGGCGACTGCGATCACGCCTACTCGTGGCCCGGCCTGAGGGGCAAGCACCGCATCCCCGAAAAGAACCGCCCGGGCGACCGAGGTTGGAACTTCGAAATGGCAGAGGTGGTAGGGTGTGTAGAAGCAGTAATAGGGTCCGGCGCCGAGCTTGTAGAGAGCAAGATAATGCTGCTGGCGGGGGTCGTCGCACGTGCCGAGCACGAACACGCCAGGTCCGGGTCGCGCGCCAACCACATAGTCGACGATCCCGGTGTCACAGCCCGCCAGTGCCGCTTCGAACCCGCTGACCGTCTCCTCCAGAGGAACCAACGGAGCAGTCGGATCACCCCCGGAAAAATCGGGCCCGATCATTCCCCGCTGTGCAACGGAAAAGCCAGTGCCGTTGGCGACGATCGCCTGTTCGAACGAGATTTTGGTGCCGTCCGCGAATGACGCGACCATCTCCGGCTTCTGCCCCCAGCGCTCGGCGAATTGCTGTTGCGTCGTTGGATTTCGCTTCGGATCGTGCAGTCCCTTGATGTTCCCGCACAGCCGCGGCTGCACCCCAATGCCCTGGACAAAGCGGAAAAGGTTCATCTCAACGCCTGGCTGGTCGCCGTCGGAAAAGCTGTAGATCACGCCCGCAGAGTCCGCCTTCGCCCTGAGGATTGGGCCGACCGTTCCATCCAGCTCCGCATTCATCTGGACGACATGCTTGCCGGCAGTGATCGCCGCCAGCACGACCTCGGCGCCATAATCGACCGAGCCGGTCACCTCGATCACCGCATCGACACCATCAGCAGCGACGAGTGCCAGCGCATCCTCGGTCGCGACTGGCTGCCCAGCCGCGATGGTTCGTCCAATTGCGGCTGGCCCTTCGACCTGAACTGGCTCGATGCCAAGCTGCCGCCATGCATCGAGCGCAGGTCCGATCCTCCGATTGGCGATGCCGACCAGCTGCATCCCCTTGGTCACGGTCACAATTTGCCGGGCAACACCCGAGCCCATGAAGCCGGCGCCCACCAGCCCGACCCTAATCGGACGGCCTTCCGCCTCCAGCTTGGCAAGGGCGGTGTCGACAATGATCACGCTGCGACCTCGACCAACTCCGGACTGGCTGGACCCGCCCAGCGCAGATCGGAACTGAGACGTCCCGCTGTAATGTGATCCTGCAGCACCTTGAGCCGGATCCAGTTTGAAGTGCGGAAATTCGGGTCAGCGAAGCCCATCCCACTGAGCCCCGCGACTAGACGCTCAACGGATTGCTGCAAGCTCAGTGCGGGCTGATGTGCGGGAGCCAGCTTCGCGAACAGCCCGAAGTCGACCTTGTACGACCGGCTGTCCGCCGGAGCGCTGGTGTTGATCGACACCTTCGTTCCCGGCACCGCGGCGGCGACCCGTTCGGCCAGTTCGCGCACCGTGTAATTGCCCGCATCCTTGCCGGCGTTCACCGTGAGCATTCGCCCGCCGTTCGACGCGTCCCGGCTGGCTCCCCACTCGATTGCGCGGGCCATGTCCGCGACGTCGATCAGGGGACGCCAAGGCGTTCCATCGCTGAGCACGGTGATCTCACCGCTGGACAGGGCGCAAGCGACGAAATCGTTCAGCACCAGATCGAGCCGAAGCCGATCGGACATCCCGCAGGCGGTGGCGAAGCGCAGGCAGGTGATCGTCATGTCCGTATCGAGTTGCGCCAGCCCCTGTTCCGTGCCGATCTTGGATGACGCATAAGCCGTCATCGGGTTCAGCTCATCGTCCTCCCGCCGCGCCGGGCCAGACGCGACTCCATAGACGCTGCAGCTGGATGCAAAGACGAAGTTGCGGACTCCTGCGGAACTGGCAAGCTTCGCCAGCCCAACCGAGGCATCCTGGTTAATCGCGCGAGTAACCTCCGCGAAACGGTCCCCCATCGGGTCGTTTGAGATCGCCGCCAGGTGAACGACCGCATCGACGCTGCTCAGCAGTTTCTCGTCGATCGTCCGCACGTCCCCGAAAATCTGCCGGTCCAGCAGACGCTCCGGAAGGAATTCGCACCCGGTGAGGCAATGGGCGAAAAAGCCACTGTCGAAGCCAATAAGTTCGGCCGCCGGCCAGACTGACCGCAGGCGACGGCCAACCGCAGGGCCGACATAGCCCATGTTCCCGGTGATCAGAATCTTTTGCATTGGGTAACTTTCGAGCGGCGAGTCGAACAGGATGCCGCTCTCTCGCCCGAGATACGGCAGCGCCTCTACATCCTTCTTCAGAGAGAGGCGCGTCAAGCCGCCGGAGCAGCAAATCCCGCAATGAGACAGGCCCCAATGGCGCCGCGTTGAACCGCGGTGTAGCCTCGGCGGCGCCCAATCAGGATCGTCAGCCGAACCCATGCAGCCAAGCGTCGTTGTCGTCGGAGCCGGAGTGGTTGGACTTGCGGTCGCTCGAAGTCTGGCCGCGCGAGGGTACGAGCCCCTGATCCTGGAAGCCGAGACTCAATTTGGCACCGGGACCAGCGCCCGCAACAGCGGGGTCATCCATGCAGGCATCTACTATGCCTCCGGCTCGCTCAAGGCGCAGCTGTGTGTTCGCGGGCTCGAGCTGCTCTATGACTATTGCGAGCGCAACCAGATCCCGCACGCGCGCATCGGCAAGATCATCTTCGCTCATGACGAGGCGCAGATTGGGAATCTGGAGACGCTGGCTGCCGCGGCGCTGGCCAATGGCGCTCCCGATTGCAGGCTCGTCGGTCCGGCCGAGGCCGCGCGATTTGAACCGGCCCTCTCATGCCGCGCCGCACTCCTGTCCCCGTCCACCGGGATCGTCGATCCGCAGGAGCTGATGGCGACTCTAGTCGGAGAAGCCGAGGCCAATGGCGCACAACTCGTCCTCAACACCTCAGTGACCGCCATCAGCCGCAATGGCGACCAGTGGGACATCTCTGTCGAGGGGTCGAGCGAACCGGCGCTAACCGTGGACCACGTCGTCAACTGCGCTGGCCTGGCGGCCCACCGGGTCGCGTCTTTGATCGAGGGGCTGGAGCCGCGGCATGTGCCGAAGGTGCGCTTCGCCAAGGGCAATTACTTCGCCTATTCCGGGCCTCACCCGTTCCGGCGGCTGGTCTATCCAATGCCGGAGCCGGGAGGACTTGGAACGCATCTCACTCTGGATCTGGCGGGCCAGGCGCGGTTCGGACCAGACGTCGAATGGATCGACGAGATCGACTATATGGTCGACGAGCGCCGCAAGGAGCGCTTCCTGACCGCAGCCCGCAAAATCTGGAGCGACCTTGATCCCGAGCGGCTCCAGCCGGCCTATTGCGGAATTCGGCCGAAGCTGGACGACGGCAGCCGCTTTTCCGACTTTCTGATCTCCGATCCCGCGGTCCACAGTCTGCCGGGGATCATCAACCTGTTCGGGCTCGAATCGCCGGGTCTGACCGCGAGCCTCGCCATCGGTGAGCTTGTCGCTGACCGTGTTGCGGCAGGAAAATAGGCTCGGACCTTCGGCCGCGCGTCACTCGCCATGCTGGGCCGCGAATGCGGCGGCGGCGCCATAGAGCCCCGGTTGCGGATGAGAAATCAGTTTGACGGGCACGCCGTTCATCAGCGTTTCGAATCGCCCTTTCCCGGCGAAGCGTTGCGCAAAGCCCGATCTGGGCAGATGGTCGGCCAGCCGAAAACCAAGCCCACCCGCGATGACGACTCCACCCGGGCCATGCGTCAAGGCGAGGTCGCCAGCGACCGCTCCAAGGCAGAGGCAGAAGCGATCAAGCGCCGCCGCGGCCAAGCTGTCGCTGCCGGATAGGGCCGCAGACCAGAGGTCCTTGTCGTTCATCGGACCGCAGACGCGCCCCTCAATCTCGGCAAGAACTTCGTGGATGTTGACCAGTCCCGGACCGGACACGATGCGCTCGATTGATACGCGCCGATACCGCTCCCGCATGCGCTGGAGAATGCGGTCCTCGATGCTGTCCAGCGGCGCGAAATCGATATGACCGCCTTCGGTCGGAAGAACATGATAGCTTCCGTCGACCCGCAGCAGAATCGCAACGCCGAGGCCCGTTCCGGGGCCCACCACGGTAATTACCCCATTATCCGGCAACGGATTGGGCGGACCACAGACATAGCTCAGCTGGCTGGGATCAATCTGAGCGACCGCATGAGCAATCGCTTCGAAGTCGTTGACCAGGGTAAAGCGATCGACGTTGAGCTTCTCGCAGATCAGCGCAGGGCGGATCAGCCACGGATTGTTGGTCAGCTTGAGGACGTCACCGCGCACCGGCCCGGCGATTGCAATGCCTGCCGCGCGAGGCAGGGGGCGCTGCAGCTTCTGCTCGAATGCCTCCCAAGCAGTCTGCAGGCTGGCGTGCTCGGCTGTCCGGAGCACCGTCTCCTCGCCAAGCTGATGAATGCGATGGCCGTGAATTTCGGCGATCGCAAACCGCGCGTGAGTGCCGCCAATGTCGACTGCGACAATCTCCGTCATTGGCCGATCGCCAGAAGGGTCAGGTTCATCGTCGCCAATTCGTCAATTGCAGCGAAGGCGTCAATGCTCACCCGAAACCGTGGGCATGATCGTAGCGCCTTCGATGGAATTGCACCTGCGAACAATGTAACGTTCGCCAACCTGCAAGCGTTGCGAGGGGTGACGATGCCCAATCAGCGTGACCTACCCGCACCAGGGACGGACCGGAGTCCGCTGGTCTACCGGCATCGCTTGCTGACACGGCTGTGGCACTGGGTGAATGCGATCACGCTGCTCGTCATGCTGATGAGCGGACTGATGATCTTCAACGCGCATCCGCGGCTCTACTGGGGTGAATATGGTGCGAACTTCGATCCAGCCTGGCTTGAGATCGGCGCCGAGGGAGCACGCGGGTATCTCCGCATTGGCGACCTTGAGCTGACCACGACCGGAGTGCTCGGGGCCTGGAATGATGCGAACGGGCTGCTTCAACGCCGGGCGTTCCCCGGTTGGGCGACCATCCCGAGCCACTACAGCCTGGCCGACGCGCGGCTGTGGCATCTCGCCTTCGCATGGCTGCTCGGCCTCGCCCTCCTGGTTTATCTGCTCTGGTCGGTCATCAACCGCCACTTGGGCGACCTCTTGCCGAGCAGGAAGGAACTGGCGCCCCGTCACATCTGGCACGACATCAAGCAGCACGCCCGGCTTCGATTTCCGGCGGGCGAGGCGGCTCGCCGCTACAACATCCTCCAGAAGCTGTCCTACTCAGTCGTCCTGTTCGGACTCCTGCCGCTGGCCATTCTGACCGGCCTTGCCATGTCTCCTGCGCTGAATGCCTCGTGGCCGATTTTTCTCGACCTGTTCGGCGGACGGCGCGCGCCTGCCCCACCACAGGGCCAGGGGGCCC
>CAMLKX010000003.1 GCA_946480515.1 uncultured Sphingomonadaceae bacterium
CTCCATCTCCAGCTGGTAGAGGGCCTGGACGGCGGCAAGGCGCGCGGCGCTGCGCGATCGGGAACGAGCGGTGGCAACCATTCGCCGCGCCTTAGCGGGCTCTCACGCTCATGGATAGCTGACCGTCATGGGAACTTCGGGAAGGGGGATGAATTCGCTCTGGTCGTCAGGTGGCAACGCGAACTCACCCGCTTTCCACGCGCGTTTCGCTTCCTGGATACGATCGCGGCTCGACGAAACGAAATTCCACCAGACGTGCCGTTCGCCGTCCATCGGCGCGCCGCCACACAGCATCAGCCGCGCGCCCGAGGCGGAGCGGACCACCGGGCGATGACCTGGGGCGAGCAGGACAAGATGCTGCAGTGGCAGTGGCTGTCCGTCGACGGTAGCATCGCCCTCCAGCAGATAGAGAGCCCGCTCGTCCGCCTCGCGATCGATCTCGATCGATCCCGTCGGAGCCAGGACGAGCGCGGCATAAAGCGTTGGAGAATGACAGGTCACCGGGGAGCGGGCGCCGAATGCTTCACCCATGATCAGCCGGAGCTCCACGCCGTCCCCCTCGACCCGCGGTAATTGAGCGGCAGTCACATGCTCGAATGCGGGGGCGAGCTCTTCCTTGGCTTGGGGAAGCGCAAGCCAGGTCTGAATTCCATCGAGCACCGCGCCGTTCGCGCGCTCATCGGCCGGTGAGCGCTCGGAATGGCTAATCCCGCGCCCGGCGGTCATCAGATTGACCGCACCAGGCTCGATCCGCTGCACCGTTCCCAAGCTGTCGCGATGGTCGATCGCTCCTTCAAACAGGAAGGTCACGGTCGCGAGGTTGATATGGGGGTGTGGGCGGACATCGATCCCCTCTCCGCGACCGAGCCGGGCCGGGCCCATCTGATCGAAGAAGATGAACGGGCCGACCATGGTCCGCTGCTTGTGCGGTAGCGTGCGGTGGACCTTGAACCCGCCGAGGTCGTGAGTGACGGGCGCGAGGGTTTGGAGGACTGGACCGGAGCTCACTGAGTCTCCCCCGGAGCAATCGTCTTGATCGACAGCGCATGGATGCGCTGCATCAAATCGCCCAGCGCCGCATACACCATCCTCTGCCGCGCAACGCGCGATTGGCCGATGAAGGCTGCGCTGGCGATGGACAGGGAGAAATGCGACTCTCCTGAACCATCATGGCCGGCATGACCGCGATGCTGATCGCTGTCGTTGCGCAGCGATAAGCTGGTCGGATCAAGCGCTGCTTCGAGGCGTCGTCGGATTTCGGCCGTCACCGGCCCGGTACAAGGATCAGCCATGGCGATTATATAGAAGCGTTGGAGCGAAGAGGAAGTGACAGCGGTGAAGTCAGGACGGATGCATGGACGGGTGGAAGGGGCGGCTGAACGTTGCGCGATGCCCGGCTGCCGCCAGCCGGGCGAGTTCCGAGCGCCGCTGACTGCCGCCGATTTCGATGGACCCGGAACCTGGCGCTGGCTGTGCCTTGATCATGTTCGGGCGCACAACGCCCGCTACAATTATTTCGACGGAATGAGCGCGCAGGAGATTTCTGACGCGCAAAGTCCCTATGGCGGATGGGACCGCGCGGCGCGGGTCTTCGCCACCGGCGGTGCCGATCCCGCACCCGCATGGAGCGACTTTACCGATCCGCTCGATGCAATCGCAATGCGGTTCCGCAATCGCGCTGGACGGTTCGGATCAGACTCCTCAGACACTTTATCGTCGCGATTTTCGGGCCGGGAGCGGCATGCGCTCAGCGTGCTCGGGCTCGGCGATGGAGCCGATCTCCGATCGCTTCGGAAGCGCTATTCAGAGCTGGTGCGAAGGTATCATCCCGACCGCAATGGCGGTGACCGGAGCCATGAGAAGCGGCTGGGCGATGTCATTGCCGCCTACCAGCTGCTCAAGGGTTCGCCAGCCTTTCAGTAGGAGCCGTCACTCCGCGTCGACATAGCCTACGCGCGAGATGAAATCGCCGAGGTACTCAGCCGGCTTCCGTTCCGCCTTGTAGCGATCAAACAGATGGCTGAGCTCCTGCAGGATTGCAGCTTCGCCGATGTTGGCCCGGTGCAGCCGGTTCAGCCGCTCGCCGTGGAAGCCGCCGCCGAGGTAGAGATTATACTTGCCCGGAGCCCTGCCGGTGAAGCCAATCTCCGCCACGTAGGGACGGGCGCAACCATTCGGACAACCGGTCATGCGCATGGTCATCGGCTGATCCAGCAGGCCGCGTTCCTCGAGCAGCCCTTCAACCTTGGTGATCAGGTCCGGCAGATAGCGCTCGGCTTCTGCCATCGCGAGCGGGCAGGTCGGAAGAGCGACGCAGGAGAAGGCGATCGTCCGCAGCGGACTAAGGCCGCTGGCGTCGCCAATTCCATGCTGATCAAGGATGGCGTCGATCTTGCTGCGGTCGCCGTCCGCCACGCCGGCGATGATGATGTTCTGGCTCGGAGTGATCCGGAAATGCCCCGGATGGGCCTCAGCGAGCGCCTTCATGCCATCGAGGATTGCCCGGCCGGGGAGGTTCGACACACGCCCATTCTCGACGAACAGCGTGTAGTTCCAGCTGCCGTCCTCCACCTGTCTCCAGCCGAACAGATCATGATTTTCAGTGAAGCTGTAGGGCTGGGCCGGCTGCAGCGGCTTACCCAGGCGGCGCTCGATCTCGCCGACAATGAACTCCAGGCCCTTGTCGTCGATGGTATATTTGAACCGCGCCCGCTTGCGCTCCAGCCGGTTACCGAAGTCCCGTTGGGTTCCCATGACGGCATCCGCGGATGCGATGAGGTCCGCCTTGTCGATATATCCGATCACGTCGCCAAGGCGGGGATAGGTGTCCGGCTCGTTGTCGGTGCGGCCCATCCCGCCGCCGATGGTGAGGTTGAACCCCTTGAGCTCTCCGTCATCGACCACCGCGATATAGCCGAGATCCTGAGTATAGATGTCGATGTCGTTGTGTGGCGGGATCGCGAAGCCGATCTTGAACTTCCGCGGCATATATTGCTTGCCGTAGAAGGGTTCTTCGTTGTCGGTGGTCGCCACCCGGTCCTCGCCATACCAGATCTCGGCGTAAGCATGGGTCTTGGGGATGACGTGATCGGACAGCTGCTTGGATAGCTCCGCGACTTCGGCGTGCACCTTTCCGTCCGTGGGGTTGGCCGTTGCCATGACGGTACGCGCGTCATCGCCGCAGGCAGCGATGGTGTCGATCAGCACATTGTGCAGCGCCTGAACCGTCGCGCGAATGTCGTTCTTCACGATCCAGTGGAACTGGAACGTCTGGCGCGTGGTCAAGCGAACCGTCTCGCGGCCGTACTGGCGTGCGAGGTCATCGATCACTAGCCATTGCTCAGAAGTGCACACGCCGCCGGGCAGCCGTAGCCGGACCATGAAAGTGAAGTCCGGTTCGAGCTTGCGCCGGCGCCGGTCTTCGCGAGTGTCGCGATTATCCTGCTGATACATGCCGTGAAATTTCATGAGCTTGTTGTCATGGAAGGGCACGGCGTCGGTAATGCGATCAAGCAGCGACGTGTTGATCGTTCCGCGCAGATAATCGCTTTCGAGCTTCAGCTTCTCGTCAGGACCGAGTTTGTCGACTGGCTGCGACAGGTCCTTGCTGCGGTCGATCGGCTTGTTCATCATGGAATTCCGTTCAATACACGTCGCGCAGATAGCGCTTGTCGCGACGCAGCTGCTTTACTTCGTTGACGGCGGCATCGCGCTCGAGATTGCCTCCGGTCATATAGACCTGGATCAACGCCTCTTCGACATCCCCGGCCATCGAGGTTGCATCGCCACAGACGTAGAAGGTCGCGCCTTCCTGCAGCCAGGCATAAAGCTCGGGCGCGCGTTCGGTCATTCGGTGCTGCACATAGACCCGCTCACGCTGATCACGCGAGAACGCCACGTCCATGCGGGTCAGGGTTCCTTCCTCCAGCCACTGCTGCCATTCGAGCTGGTAAAGGAAGTCATGCTTGAAGTTGCGCTCGCCAAAGAACAGCCAGGCCTTGCCGCCCGAGCCGCGCGCTTCGCGCTCCTGCAGGAAGGCCCGATAGGGGGCAACTCCAGTGCCCGGACCGACCATGATGATCGGGGTGTCGTCACTCGGCACATGGAAGTGGGCAGCAGGCTGCACATAGGCCGGGAACGTGTCGCCCGGTTCCGCCCGGTCAACCAGGTGGACGGACCCAACGCCGGCGCGAGGTTCCCCATGGAGCTCGTAGCGGATTGGCGCGACCGTGAGATGGGCCTCGTCACCAACCAGCGAACGGCTTGAAGCTAGGGAGTAGAGCCGTGGCTGCATCGGCCGAAGCGTCTCGAGGAACTTCTGCGCCGAGATTCCCGTCACTGGGAAGCGGCGGATGATGTCGACGATGTGATTGTTGTAAAGCCACTCGCTGCGTTCTGTGCGCTTGTCCTTGCCGAGCAACGCCTTGAGGTCCGCTGCATCGGACAGTTCTGCCCATGCCTCGAGGAAACGCGGGGTCGATACGGTGATTTCGAACCGCGATTCCAATGCATCCGCAAGGTTGAACTTATGTTGCTCGACATTGACGGTTTCGCCGGCGGAAAGCCCTGTCGCGGCAATCACGGCATCGACGGATTGAAGTGAGTTCTTGGCGAAAATCCCGAGCGAATCGCCTGGCACATAAGTGAGCCCGGAGCCGGCGAGATCGACTTCGATGTGCCGCGTGTCCTTGCTCGATTCCGGACTGACCAGGGGGATGTTGGCAAGCAAGGTCGCGTTGAACGGGTTGGCCTTGTCATGCAGCGGAGCGGCCGGCTCATGCGCGACAATTGGCATGGCTGGAACCGTTGAGGTGACAGCGGGTGCGGCGAACAGGGCGGTCATCGCCTCCCGCCAGGCCTTCGCAGCGGCCTCGAAATCGACGTCGCAATCGACCCGATCCGCGACCCGGGTGGCGCCGAGTTCCGCTAGCCGGGCATCGACCTTTTTGCCGGCTTCACAGAAAAATTCGTAGGTCGTGTCACCGAGCGCGAGGACAGCGTAGCGAACGTTGGGCAGCTTCGGCGCGCGCGGCCCCTCAAGGAATTCGAAGAATTCGAACGCGCCCTGCGCCGGCTCCCCTTCGCCATGAGTGGCGATGACGAGCAGCAGATCCTCTTCGTCCTTGAGGGTGCGGACCTTGTAATGGTCTGCGCTGAGTACATTGGGGGTGCGGGCGGAGAGTTCCGAAGCCAACGCGTTGGCTACTGATGCGCAATTTCCGGTTTCGCCGGCATGCAGAATGGTCAGCTTGCGGCCCGATGCAGTCGCGGGCGCTTGACTCAGCGGCAGGGAGTTTCCGTCGCGCAGCGCCGCTCCGACACCGGCGAAGTAGCCGCTGATCCACGCCGCCTGTTCGGCGTTCAGGCCTTGTCCGAGCGCGGTGATTTGGCTGGCCTGAGCCTCGCTCAGCAGGCCTTCTCCGATCATTTGCATCGTCATTCGACATTATCCCCGTGTGCGGGCGCGCCATCGACTGTCGCGAGCAATTTGCCAACCCCTGCTTGCCCCACGACCTCGCCGATCAGCACCAGCGTCGGCGCGTCTGCAGGCAGCATCGGCACGCGATCGGGAAGCTCGCTGACGGTCGAGATCAGGCGCTGCTCTTCCGGCAGTGTTGCGGACGCGACTGCTACTGCCGGTGTCGCGGGGTCGAGCCCCGCCGCCAGCGCCCGCTCGACAAATGGGCCCAGCGTCCGCCTCGGCATGTAGATGACGGTGGTGACACTCCGATCGGCGACGGCCGGCCAATGGATGTCGGAAGGAAGCTTGCCGTCGCTACCGTGGCCGGTGAGGAACTGAACCCGCCGCGCCAAGTGCCGCTCGGTCAAGGACAGACCGAGGGAAGCGGCTGCTCCTTGCGCGGCGGAGACCCCCGGCAGGATGGTCGCGTCGATTCCCGCTTCCCGGCACGCCAAAAGTTCTTCGGCAAGCCGGCCGAAAATCAGCGGGTCGCCGCCTTTCAGGCGCACGACCGACTCTCCGGCAAGCGCAAGTTCCACCAGCAAGGCATTGACATCGCTCTGGCGGCAGGACGGTCCACCGCCCCGTTTCCCCACGCTGACCCGGCGAGCCTCGCGCCGGGCGAGGTCGAGCACCGGGGTGCTGACCAGATCATCGTGAAGAACGACGGTCGCGGTTTGCAGTGCCTGGGCCGTCGCCAGTGTGACATTGCCAACGTCGCCCGGTCCCGAGCCGGCAAAGATGACTCGGCCATCTGCGCCCCGTTCGCTGTCGCAGTCCAGCAAGCGGTCATAGTCCTGTTCGTTCGGAGCGCGGTCCGAGTTGGCAAAGGCGTGCCTTGCGAACTCCTGCCAGAAACGCCGGCGGCGGCCGAAATCGTCGATTTCGGACTTCAGCCGCTGCCGCCACCCGCGGGCCTGCTTCGCCCAGACAGACAAGCCGGAGGGGATGAGCGCTTCGATGCGAGTCCTCAGCAGTTGACCAAGCGCTGGAGCGCCCCCGCCCGTCCCGATCCCAATCACGACCGGGGAGCGGTTGACGATGGTGCCGAAGTTGACCGTCGAGCTCGCCGGCTGATCGATGATGTTGAACGGAACTCCGGCAGCGCGGGCAGAATCTCCGAAACCGTCGTCCTGCTCGGCAATCGCAAGAGCGGCGCCCAACAGATCCTGCGGAGTCCAGCGTCGTTCGTGAAGTTCGAGCGCTGGGTGATCGCTGATCCCAGCGAAAGTCCTCGCACCCTCCACATCCTCGCCGAAGAGCGAGACATGCGCTCCGGCCGCGAGCAGCAGCTCCGCTTTCCACACAGCCATCTCCGTCCGGCCGGCAACGACCACCGGCTTGCCCGTCAGCGTCATGAACAGCGGCAGGCTGTCGAGCGGCGGCATCCGAAGAGAGCTGGAAACCGGTTCCCGGCCAGCTGAGGGAGGGGTTTGGTCAGTCACCTCAGCTCTTGGCGCGAACCAGCCTGCCGTCAGCAGTGACGTGCAAACCGCATTCGCGGGACTCGTCCTGTTCCCACCACCAGCGGCCGGCACGCTCGGGCTCGCCCGGCTGGATCGCGCGGGTGCAGGGCTCACATCCTATGGACGGATATCCCTGGCTGTGCAGCGGGTTGATCGGAATTTGATGCTCGCTGCAGTAGGCGACCACATCATCGCGACTCCAATCGGCAATCGGAGCAGCCTTCCACAAACCGCGCGCTTCATCCCAACTGATCGGCGGGACAGCCCCGCGCGCGCCGGACTGATCCGCGCGCAGTCCCGTGATCCAGGCGGCGGCGTTATCAAGGGCGCGACCGAGCGGCTCGACCTTGCGGACGTGGCAGCAAGCATGCCTCGCCTCGACCGCGTGGTAGAAACCGTTGATCCCCCAGTCGCCGACATAGTCTGCGACTTGCGCCGCATCCGGATAGACACCGTGGATCCGACGACCATACTTCTCTTCGGTATCCTGCCACAGCTTGTAAGTCTGCGGGAACAGGCGACCGGTATCGATCGTCACGACGTCGATCGGCAGGCCTTCGGAGAAGATCATGTGCGTGATCGCCTGGTCTTCGATTCCAAAGCTGGTGGTGAAGACCTTGCGGCCGGGAATCCGTTCGCTCAGTTCCCGCAGGCGATCGATCGCGCCAAGCTGAAAGAAGCTTGCCGGATCGATGTCCGTCACTATTTCAGCCGTTGCCGCTCGAGCAACACCAAGGTCCGCCATCTCAAATTTCGCCTGCAAGATCATCGACCAGCCGCATCTCGGCGGGGAGTCGTTTAGCCGTAGATAGAAGTTTTTTCCTCAAAACCCAACAGTTTCTGACCAACTTGCATTGGTAATGTCCCAAACATACAAGTTGTAGGAAATTTTCCTCCAAATGGATCAAGTCGTACGAATGGATTTCATCGACCTCAAAATCTTGGCGATTCTCCAGGAGGACGCCAGCACGCCGCTGTCGGAAATCTCGGAGCGGGTGAATCTGTCGTCGACTCCATGCTGGCGGCGGATTCAGAAGCTGGAGCAGTCAGGTGTCATTCAGAAGCGCGTGGCGCTCCTTGATCCCTCCGCCATCGGCCTGGGACTGACTGTATTCGTCGCGCTCGAGACGGGCGACCATTCGACCGAGTGGCTTCAGCAATTTGCGGACGCGATCGCCGACATGCCGGAGGTGATGGAAGTGTATCGTATGGCCGGGGACATCGACTATATGCTCAAGGTCGTGGTGCCGGACACGGCGGGGTATGACGACTTCTATCGGCGGCTGATCGCGCGGGTTCCGCTCAAGAACGTCACGTCGCGGTTCAGCATGGAGCGCATCAAGAGCACGACCGCGCTCAGGCTCGACGCTGCTCCGGTGAAGCGCTGAGCGGCAGGGGGCACAGGCTGCATCCAACCTTGACATCACGGTCCCCGCACTCTGTAGCGACCGCAATGCAACGGACTCTGTACGACAAGATTTGGGACGACCATGTCGTCGCCACGCGTGAGGATGGAACGGCGCTGATCTGGATCGACCGCCACCTGATCCACGAAGTGACCTCGCCGCAGGCATTCGAAGGGCTGCGCGTGGCCGGCCGGCGGTTGCACCGGCCTGACCTGACGCTTGCTGTCCCGGACCATAATGTCCCAACCACCGGCCGCAACTTGCCCAATCCCGATCCGCAGTCAGCAATCCAGCTGTCGACACTGGAGCAGAACTGCGCCGAATTTGGCGTCGAACTGATCGAGATGGACGATGCGCGGCAGGGCATCGTACATGTGATCGGCCCGGAGCAGGGCTTCACCCTTCCGGGCACCACGATGGTCTGCGGCGACAGCCATACGGCGACGCACGGTGCGCTCGGCGCGCTGGCGTTCGGCATTGGCACGTCCGAAATCGAGCATGTGTTCGCAACTCAGACGCTGTTGCTGCGCAAATCCAGGAATATGGAAGTGCGGATCGAGGGGAGCCTCGGCTTCTCGATCTCCCCCAAGGATGTCGCGCTTGCGATCTGCGGATCGATCGGCACGGCCGGCGGCACCGGCTATGTCATGGAATATACCGGCGCGGTGATCCGCGACATGTCGGTCGAGGGCCGCATGACGGTCTGTAACATGGCAATCGAGGCGGGTGCTCGCTCCGGCCTGGTCACTCCGGATGCTAAGACCTTCGACTATCTGCGCGGTCGCCCCCGCGCTCCGACAGGCGAACAGTGGGAAAAGGCCGTTGCCTGGTGGCGAACGTTGCCCAGCGACCCTGGCGCGGCTTACGACCGGACCGTTACTATCGATGGCGGATCGATCGCGCCGCTGGTCACTTGGGGCACCAGCCCTGAGGACGTTGTCCCGATCACCGGTATCGTGCCCGATCCACACGAGTTTGCTGATCCGGCCAAGCAGGATGCCGCCAGCCGCTCGCTCGAATATATGGGCCTGAAGCCCGGCACTCCACTGGAGGGTGTGGCGGTTGAGAATATCTTCATCGGCAGTTGCACGAATAGTCGGATCGAAGATCTCCGGATCGCCGCTGACGTGGTCAAGGGACGCCGCGTTGCGTCCAATGTGAAGCAGGCGCTGGTTGTCCCCGGCTCCGGCCTGGTTCGCCGTCAGGCCGAGGCGGAAGGGCTGGACCGCGTCTTCACCGAGGCAGGGTTTGAATGGCGCGAGCCGGGGTGCTCGATGTGCCTTGGAATGAACCCCGATAAGGTTCCGGCGGGCGAGCGCTGCGCGTCGACCAGCAACCGCAATTTCGTCGGTCGCCAGGGGCCGGGATCGCGCACTCACCTGCTGTCGCCGGCGATGGCTGCTGCGGCCGCGATCGAGGGGCGGCTGGTCGACGTCCGTCAGTTGATGGGAGCGGCCTGATGCAGCCCTTCACCATGCTCACCGGGACCGCCATTCCATTCGGTCAGAAGAATGTCGACACGGACATCATCATCCCTGCGCGGTTCCTCAAGACCATCACCCGCGACGGGCTGGGTAAGGGGGCCTTCTCGGTTCTGCGCGAGGATCCGGCCAACATCTTCGATCAGCCGCGCTACCGCGGCGCGCCCATTCTGATCGCCGGCGACAATTTTGGTTGCGGATCCAGCCGCGAGCACGCGCCTTGGGCGCTCGCCGATCTGGGCATCCGCGTCGTCGTCGCGCCGAGCTTCGCGGACATTTTCGCCGGAAATGCGTTTAAGAATGGGATCTTGCTGGTGCAGTTGCCGCAAGAGCAGGTCGACCGCCTGCTCGAAGTTGCCAATGCGCACGACATCACGATCGACCTCGAGAACCAGGTCGTGACGACTCCGTTCCAGGACCGCTTCGAGTTTGAGATCGATCCGTTCCGCAAGCACTGCCTATTACAGGGCCTCGACGAGATCGGCCTGACGAACCAGATGCAGGGCGACATCGCCCGTTATGAGCAGCGCCTCGCGAACGAGCGGCCGTGGATTGCCGCTGCGGCAGCCTCCTGATGGCAAGCAGTGTGCCCCAGGGGCGTTCTCAGCCGCAGCTCGAGGATTTGCGCAGTGATATCGACCGCATTGACGATCAGCTGTTGCGGCTGATCGAAGAACGTTTGTCGAAGACCAAGGCGATTGCTGAACTGAAGCGGTCAACGGACCGATCGGCGCTGTTGCTGCGGCCGGACCGCGAACGTTTGCTGCTCGATCGGCTCAAGCAGCGCAGCAGCCTGCCCGCAGCGGTCGTCGAGGCCATCTGGCGGGAGATCATGGCGTGCAGCCTTCAGCTACAGCAGGAGACGGAGCTTGCGATCTTCGCTCCGAAGCGGCCGGTTGCACTGGTCAATCTGGCACGGCTCCGGTTCGGCTGCGCGGCTCCGATCCACGTTGCGGCCAGTCCTGAGGAAGCCCTGGACAGGGCACGGTCTCGGCCCTCGATCGCGACGATCGAACTTCATCCGATCAGCAATTGGTGGACCGATCTCGATCATCAGCAGCAGTTCAGCATTTTCGATTGCCTCACCGATGAACACGGGCAGATTGCCGGCTTGTTAGTGGGCCGGTGCGATTCCAGCTGCCGTTTGCCCGATCTGTCGTTTCCGGTGCTCACTGCCGACGCTCTCAGCGAACGCGCCGCCTCTGGAGAAAAGATCGAGGCACTCGCACATAATGGTGATCTTCGGCTGTGCGTGAGCCGCGGCCGGTGAGCGCGATGCTTCGTGCCACGTCCGGGCATCCGCTGAGGGGTGTCTTTGCGGTCCCCGGCGACAAGTCGATCTCACACCGCGCCTTGATCTTCGGCGGCTTCGCTAACGGAGAAACGCGGATCAGCGGGCTGCTCGAGGCTGACGACGTGCTGCACACGGCGAAGGCAGTGGCGGCACTTGGGGCCGATGTCGAACGGACCGGCGAGGGTAGCTGGAGGGTGACCGGCGCCCCTTGGCGATCGCCCGCGCAGCCGATCGACTGCGGCAACAGCGGGACTGGCGCCCGGCTGTTGATGGGAGCTGCCGTCGGAGCGGGTGTTCGAGCCACCTTCACTGGCGACGAGTCACTGCGCAGCCGCCCAATGCGAAGGGTTACCGAACCCCTCCGGGCGATGGGGGCAATCGTCGATGGTGGCGAATTGCTGCCCTTGTCCGTTGAAGGCCCCGCGAACGCCGGTCTCACCTTCGTCAACCTCAAGGCCTCCGCGCAGGTCAAGTCCGCGATCCTTCTGGCCGGGCTCGGCACTGGTGCAGACGTAATCGTTGATGAACCGGCGCCCAGCCGTGATCACACCGAGAACATGCTTCGCGCCTTCGGTGCAGATGTAACCGTCGAACCGCTCGGTGAGGGTTGGCGAATTCGACTGGGGCAGCGGAGAACCCTGCACGCGGCTGATGTCGCAGTCCCCGGCGACCCGTCTTCCGCAGCCTTTGCCTGGGTTGCGGCGCTGCTCGTGCCCGGCTCGGACGTCACCACGCCGAACGTCATGATTAATCCGCTACGCACCGGGTTGCTCGAGACGTTGACCGAAATGGGCGGCGATATCTCGCTCACCAACGTGCGCGAATCTGGTGGCGAGAAGATTGCTGACATCCAGGTCCGCTCCTCGCGACTGCGCGGGGTCACCGTCCCGGCTGAGCGGGCACCCTCGATGATCGACGAATATCCGCTGCTTGGAGTAGCGGCTGCCTATGCCGAGGGCGAGACCGTGATGAACGGACTGCACGAGCTGCGTGTCAAGGAAAGCGATCGATTCCAGGCGATCGTTGAGGGGCTGACCGCCTGTGGGGTTGCGGTGAACGGTCAGGGCGAGATGCTCAAGGTCACCGGTGGCGATGGACGCGTTCGCGGCGGCGGTCAGGTCGCCACTCATGGCGACCATCGCATCGCAATGGCTCACCTCGTGCTCGGCATGGCGAGCGAGCAGCCGGTGGTCACCGATCGAGCGGAGATGATCGCCACCAGCTTCCCCGGCTTCGCCGATACGATGCGAGCCATCGGCGCCGATCTCGCCGCAGTCTGAATGGCAAGACTTGCGGCTTACCAGGGCGCTCCCGGCGCGTTCGGCGAGGAGGCCTGCCGCGCCTTCTTACCAGGCTATGAGCCGTTTCCGTGTGAAAGCTTTGCTGCGGTGGCCGACGCGGTGGCAGAAGGTCGCGCCGAACGCGGCGCAATTCCTCTCCGCAACAACACCGCGGGGGAGGTTCCTGGCACCCAGGCATTGATCGACAGCCGTGAGCTGCACGTCCTTGCGCAGCATCCGCTCGCGATCCGAATCCACTTGCTTGGCGTTGCGGGTGCAAGTCTCGCGACAGTGCGGACCGTGGTGAGTCATCCGATGGCGATCGGCCAGTGCCTGCGGTTCATTCGCGAACATGGTCTTGGGACCAGCGAGGAGAGCAACACCGCCGTGGCGGCCCGGGCTCTCGCCGAAGCGGGCGATGTGACGAGGGGAGTGCTTGCGTCCGAGTTCGCCGCCTCTGCTTACGGACTGGCAATCCTCAACCGCGACGTTCATGACCGCGCCGACAATCAGACGATTTTCGCGATCGTCGGGAGAGCCGGGGCATGAGCATCAATAGTTTTGGTCGGCTGCTTCGCTTCACCACCTGGGGCGAGAGCCATGGGCCAGCGATTGGCGCGGTCGTTGATGGCTGCCCGCCGCAAATTCCGCTGGACGAGTCGATGATCCAGCCGTGGCTCGATCGTCGTCGGCCGGGGCAGTCGCGCTTCACGACGCAGCGCCAGGAGCCGGACGAGGTCCGGATCCTTTCCGGAACGTTCCAGGGACTGACCACGGGCACTCCGATCAGCCTGATGATCGAAAATGTGGATCAGCGTTCGAAGGACTATTCCGAGATCGCCCGCACCTATCGTCCGGGACACGCGGACTATGCCTACGACATGAAGTATGGCGTGCGGGATTTCCGGGGCGGCGGGCGGTCCTCCGCACGGGAGACTGCCTCCCGTGTTGCTGCAGGAGCAGTCGCCCGCGCGATCATTCCCGAAGTGACGGTCCGCGCGTGCGTCGTCGAAATTGGCGGCGACCCGATCGATCGCGCATCGTTCGATTGGGCGGAATGCGAGCGGAATGACTTCTGGTGCCCCGACGCCAATGCCGCCGCACGGTGGGCGGACGCGCTGGACACAGCGCGCAAGGCGGGGGACTCGCTTGGCGCGGTCATCGAATGCGTTGCCGAGGGTGTGCCGCCAGGCTGGGGATCTCCGCTTTACGCCAAGCTCGATAGCGAATTGGCGGCCGCATGCATGTCGATCAACGCCGTCAAAGGGGTCGAAATCGGTGCCGGATTTGCCGCTGCGCGCCAGCGGGGCAGCGAAAGCGGCGATCCGATGCGCGAGGGAGCGGAAGGGTCTCCGCGCTTCCTCAGCAATAATGCGGGTGGAGTGGCTGGCGGGATCTCGACGGGGCAACCGGTTGTCGTGCGCGTGGCGTTCAAGCCGACCTCTTCGATTCTGACTCCGATGGAAACCGTCGACCGGGACCGCCGCAACGCGGAGGTCCGAACAAAGGGCCGTCACGATCCCTGCGTCGGCATCCGCGGAGCCCCGGTGGTCGAGGCGATGGTGGCGCTGGTTTTGGCGGATCAGAAACTGCTTCACCGCGGCCAGTGCGGCACCGGCCGCTAGCGGGACGATGCCGCTCTACCGCTTCGAAGAGCTGGTTCCCCACATTGACCCCGCCGCATGGGTGGCCCCATCCGCCGATCTGATCGGCGATGTCCGGCTAGCCGCGGGAGCAAGCATCTGGTTCGGCGCCGTGCTCCGGGCAGACAATACGCCGATCTTGATCGGACCGGATTCAAACATTCAGGATGGCGCGGTCTGCCATAGTGATCCCGGATTCCCGCTGACGATCGGCCGCGGCGTCACGGTCGGCCATCAGGCGATCCTTCATGGTTGCACGGTCGGCGACGGTGCACTCATCGGCATGGGCGCGCGGGTGCTGAACGGCGCCACGATTGCGGCGAACTGCCTGGTCGGTGCCGGAGCCCTCGTGACCGAGGGTAAGACTTTTGAACCGGGCATGTTGATTGTCGGCGCTCCGGCGAAGGCTGTCAGGCCACTCGCCCCCGGTGAGATCGACGGGCTTCGGCAGTCCGCGGAAGTCTATGTGAACAAGGCACGGCGCTACGCGGGCTCGCTGACTGCCAGCTGACGCATGATGCGGGACTGGCGGAACGATGCTTGCGCTCCCATCTACCCGTTATGATCGACATCCGACCCTTCAACTCGCTCGGCCACGCCGACCACGGCTGGCTTAACGCACGGCATCATTTTTCATTCGCCAACTATTATGACCCGCAACGAATGGGCTGGGGACGGATCCGCGTCTGGAATGACGATCAGATCGCGGCCAAGGCGGGATTTCCGCCACACCCTCATCGCGACATGGAGATCATCACCTATGTCCGCACCGGCGCGATCAGCCACCGGGATTCTCTCGGTAACGAAGGCCGCACTGCTGCTGGGGATGTGCAGGTGATGAGCGCCGGGACCGGAGTGACCCACGCCGAGTATAATCTCGAGGACGAGCAAACCACCCTGTTCCAGATCTGGATTGAGACGGATCAGCCGGGAGCACCGCCGTCGTGGGGAGCAAAACCATTTCCGAAGGACAGTCGCGACGGTCGTTTCCAGCTCCTTGCGAGCGGAAACCCCGCAGAGGGAGTCTTGACGATCAAGGCCGACGCCCGGGTGCTGGGAGCGACCCTTGCAGCCGGGGAGAGTCTAAGCTTGGAGGCCGAGCCGTCCCGCCATCTTTATGTCGTTCCGAGCGCGGGCGTGAGCATCAACGGTGTCCCCGCCAATGCCCGGGATGGGGTCGCGATAACGGATGAGACGGAACTTACCATCGTGGCTCGAGAAGACGCCGAACTGGTCCTGGTCGACGCCCGTTAGACTTGAAACGAACGGCGGGAGCGGCAATAGGCGCAACGATGGTATGGACCGGTGCCCGGGCATAAACAGTTGAACAGGCCAGACTTTATACGCTGGGGCTTGGCTGCCGCACTGCTAGCCGCGGCTCCGGGCGTGTCGGCTCAGGACGCGCCGCTCGATGCTCCGGTCATCCTGGATGATCCGGCTCCGGTGCCCGAGCAGAGCGTCGTTGGCCCCCGAGAGCTCAATAGCTTCTCTCTGCCTGGTACGGTGGTTCGTCCAGCAGAACCGGAACCTGTCGCGCCGGCGAGGACCGAAAGTGTCCAGCCCACTCCGGCGCCCGCAACGGTGCGTGATGCACCGTCGGAGAGGCAAACAAGTGTCCGGCCGATCAGGACAGCTCCGGTCTTGGAGGGGCAGCCGACCTTGGCGGGGCCAGCTGATGGTGCGTTGGCTCCGCCAGAACCCCTCGGGGTGGGCAACAGCTATTCAACGGCTGTCCTGCCTTTCATCGAGGAGGGGGAAGCCAGCACCGGCCTAACCCAGTGGCTCTACTTGCTGGCTGCGCTGACGTTAGGGCTCATTGCTGCGTTCGCGTTGTGGCAGCGGCGCGGAGGACCACGTTCCCGGCTCCAGTTTGCCGGTGTGCCGGATAATTTCTTTGACGAGCCGGCGGCGCTAGCGCCCCCCGCAGCAGCCCCGCGACCCGCGCCGCCCTTGCAGCGAAGCGCGGCTGACGGAAATGTCACCACCCGTCGAGTGTCTCCTGCCCCCGCCTCCCCGGCTCCTCCGGCCTCACCTCCGCCTGCGCCGGTTAGTGAGCCTCGCTCAGCGGCAGCGAGCGGCGGGATCGTGTCCACGCGGCTTCGCCCATGGCTCGACCTCCACATTACTCCCGCTCGCCTGCTCCTGACGGATGAAGGCGCGCAGCTGGCGGTTGAATGCGTGCTCCAGAACAGCGGGAGCGTTCCGGCCCGGGACGTTCGGATCGAGGCTGCCCTGATCAATGTGCGGGAGCAGCAAGACGAAGAGATTGCGGCATTCTTCAAGCGCGAATCTGCTCGAGCCGCGGCCGCCGCGGACGTCGGGCCGATGTCGCGCACCGCCGTCAAATCATCCGTGGCGATGAAGAAGGAGGCCATTCAGGCATATGGCGCGGAAGGACGGGCGCTGTTCGTCCCGCTGCTGCTGTTCAATGTCCGCTATCGCTGGGCCACGGGCGAGGGGCGGAGTGCCGCTTGCTTCCTGCTAGGCCGCGGTCGTGGTGGACAAGACAAGCTTGCTCCATTTCGTCTCGATCGAGGCAGACAGGATTACCGGGACCTGGATTTTCGTCGGCTCTCCGCCTCCGTCAGGCGTTAGAGGACTTCGCTGTTGTAGCTGTGCCATGCGAGCACCGCGGCGGCCCCGCGGTGCGGTCGCCAAGGTTCCGCCAGTTCGCGAAGCTGCTTCTCGCTCGGCTTCTCCTTAAGGCCCAGCAAGCGGCCGATTCCGACCTGCACGGCAAGATCGCCGGCAGGCCAGACATCCGTTCTCCCCTCCGCGAACAGCAGGTAGATTTCCGCCGACCAACGGCCGATTCCCTTGATCCTGGTGAGGAGCGCGATCGCTTCTTCGTCATCGTCCGGCAGCTGGTCGAGAGCCAACTCACCCGAGAGGATCAGACCGGCGAGGCTTCTCGCATAGCCCGCTTTCTGGCGGGACAGACCGACGAGGCGTAACTCGTCGTCCGAGGCGTCGAGAATTCTGCGAAGATCTGGAGGGGAGCCATAGGCGGCCTCGAGCTTGGTCCACATCGACCGGGCGGCGGCGACACTGACCTGCTGTCCGACGATCGTGCGGAGAAGAGTTACGGCGCCCGGTTCGCTCTTCCGCGGCTCCGGATAACCCAGTCTGGCGAGCACTTCGCCGAAGGTCGGTTCGCGCTCCGCCAGCGCTTCCAGTCCGGCCGCCAGCGCTTCACGGGTACGAACCATCAGGCGATGCTGGCAGCGTAGAGCGCGACGGCTGCGGCGGTGGAAACATTCAGGCTCTCGACTGCGTCGGTGATCGGTAGCCGGGCCAGCGCGTCACAATGTTCCCGCGTGTTTGCTCTCATACCGGCACCCTCCGCGCCAAGTACGAGGGCGACACGCTGCGGTCCCAGGGCATCCTTCAGGTCGGTTGGCGCGTCCCCCGACAATCCGATCCGCCACCATCCTGCTTCGGCGATCTCCTCAAGTGCCCGCGCCAGGTTCACGACCCGCACCCACGGCACTCGCTCAAGAGCGCCCGACGCAGCCTTGGCCAAGGCGCCGCCTTCCGGTGGCGAGTGGCGGTCCTGAGTAACGATCCCGACCGCTCCAAAGGCAGCGGCTGACCGAAGGATCGCCCCAACATTGTGCGGGTCGGTCACTTGATCGAGCACCAGAAGGACTGCCCGTTGGTCAGCATCTCCCAGCAGATCACCGAGCCACAGATCGTCCAGCGGCTCGACTTCGATCACGACGCCTTGATGGGGTGCGTCATTGGGGACCAGTCGGCCCAGGTCGGCCACGTCCGCGAAGGTGACCGGCACTTCCTTCGGGAATTGCATGAATTCGGCGGTGTCGCGGGTCGCCCAGGCTTTCAACACTCGCCGCTGCGGGTTGTCCAAGGCAGCGGCAACGGCGTGCTTACCCCAGAAACGAGGGCGCTTGGCAGTGCCATGATGTTGGTGCGATCGCTTGCGGGCCACCGTGCGGCTTTGTCACCGCGCGGCCGCTCAGGCAACCACGCGCACACCCGCCGGAGCGGGAGCTCAGCTCATCCCTCGGAATCAAGCGCGTAACCAGCGCTCCGGACAGTGCGGATCAGATCGGGCTCGCCAAGCGCCTGGCGGAGGCGCCGAATGTGTACGTCCACGGTGCGTAGCTCGATATCCTCGCTGTGCGGCCAGACCATCTCGAGCAGCTGCTGCCGCGAGAAGACTCGTCCTGCATTCTCAAGAAAATGGCGCAGCAGCCGATATTCGGTGGGACCGAGAGCGACGGGCTGATTGTTCCGCCGAACGCGGTGACCCGCCAGGTCCATCTCAATGTCGGCGTAGCTCAACTGCTCGGCAGCGAGGGCAGGGCGCACCCTCCGCAGCACTGCCGAGGCTCTTGCGACCAGCTCCTTCGGGCTGAACGGCTTGGTCACATAGTCGTCGGCACCGGTTTCGAGGCCGCGAATCCGGTCGTCCTCCTCCCCGCGCGCGGTGAGCATGACAATCGGCAGGCTGGACGTAATCTGGCGGCGGCGAAGGCGGCGGCAAACCTCAATCCCGCTAATCCCCTCGATCATCCAGTCGAGCAGCACGAGGTCGGGGCGGACCTCTTCGGCGAGGATCAGCGCTTCTTCACCATCGCCGGTGCGAGTCACCGCGTATCCGGCACGATCGAAATGAAAGGCGATGAGATCGGCCAACGCACGATCGTCCTCGACCAGCAGAAGGCGCTTTGCGGTCATGCCGGCAAGGGCGCCGTCGACCGCACCCGCTCAGCCATGTGGTCGCCGGTTGCCGCATAATAGACCATCTCGGCGATGTTCGTGGCGTGATCGCCAATCCGCTCCAGATTTTTGGCAACAAACAGGAGGTGCGCCGCCTGGCTGATGTTCTGCGGATTTTCCATCATGAAGGTCAGCAGTGTGCGGAAAATGCTGTTGTAGAAATCGTCGAGCGCGGCATCGCGCTCGCATACGCGCTCCGCGGTTTCGGCATCGCGTTCGACAAAGGCGTCGAGCACGTCATGCACCATTTCCGTCGCGATGCGCGCCATTTCGGGGAGGAGAGCGAGTGGTTCGATCCCCTTGCTGTTCTCCAGGAGCGGAACGCGCTTGGCGATGTTCTTCGCGTAATCGCCGATCCGCTCGACCACTCCCGAGATCTTGAGGGCGGCGACAACGTCGCGCAGATCGCCTGCCATCGGCGCGCGCAGTGCAATCAGCTGGATGACCCGCCGCTCCGTCTCGTTTTCAAGCGCGTCGAGCTTTTTGTCTTCCTCGATCACCCGCCGGGCAGCGTCGGTATCGCGCTGAACCAGGCACCGCATCGCTTCGCCAATGGCATGCTCCGCCAATCCCCCCATCTGACTGATCAGGGCACGCAACCGGTCGAGGTCTTCGTCGAACGCCTTGATCGTGTGTCCATGAGTTTGTTGCTGCATCATAGCGCTCCGATCAGCCGTAGCGGCCGGTGATATAGTCCTGCGTGCGTTGCTCGCGCGGATTGGTGAAGATTTCCGAAGTCTTGCCGTGCTCGATCAGCTCGCCAAGGTGGAAGAATGCGGTGCGCTGGCTGACCCGTGCGGCCTGCTGCATGTTGTGGGTGACGATCGCGATTGCGTAGCGGCCGCGCAGGTGATGGATTAGCTCTTCGATTTTCGCCGTTGCGATCGGATCGAGCGCAGAGCAAGGCTCGTCCATCAGGATCACTTCCGGATCGACCGCGATCGCCCTGGCGATGCAGAGCCGCTGCTGCTGGCCGCCCGACAGTGCAGTGCCGCTCTCCTGAAGCCGATCCTTGACCTCTTCCCACAGGCCAGCACGCTGCAGCGACTCTTCGACGATCCGATCGAGATCAGCCTTGTTCGGCGCCAAGCCGTGGATGCGCGGCCCATAGGCTACGTTCTCGAAGATTGACTTCGGGAAGGGGTTTGGCTTCTGGAACACCATGCCGACCCGCGCGCGGAGCTGAACCACGTCCATGTCGGAGGAATGAATGTCCTCGCCGTCGAGGTGGATATCGCCAGTGACCCGCGCCCCTTGGATAGTGTCGTTCATCCGGTTGAGCGTGCGAAGAAAGGTCGACTTGCCGCATCCCGACGGGCCGATGAAGGCGGTGACGAGATCGTCGCGGATATCAATGGAGACGTCCTTGAGAGCCTGCTTCTCCCCATAGAAGACGCTGACCTCGCGGGCGCTCATCTTCGGGGTGCGGGCTGGCTCATGCGCCGGTGCGGCGGCGGGCTGGTCCGCAACGGCCGGCGGGTCCAGCGAGGGAGCGTGATCTGTTCCGTCGGCCGGAGCGATCGTCCGGTCCGCAGTGAACTGGGTCGGAATGGCGACTGACGGGGCGGGGTTGGGGGTGAGCGGCATTTTCTCTCTCATGGCAATTTCTACCAGCGGCGCTCGAAGCGGTTGCGAAGATAAATGGCAGTGGCGTTCATTAGCAGCATGAACGCGAGGAGGATCAGGATCGCGGCGCTGGTCTTCTCAACGAACGCGCGGTCAACCTCGTCGGACCACAGGAAGATTTGTACCGGCAACACGGTCGCGGGCTCAGTGATCCCGGTCGGCGGCGCGGCGATAAATGCACGCATGCCGATCATCAGCAGCGGTGCCGTTTCGCCAAGAGCGCGGGCCATGCCGATGATCGTTCCGGTCAGGATGCCAGGCAGGGCTAGTGGCAGGACGTGATGGAAGACGACCTGCATCTTGGATGCGCCGACGCCAAGCGCCGCGTCCCGGATGGACGGCGGTACGGCCTGGATCGCATTACGGCCGGCGATCACGATGACCGGCATGGTCATCAGCGCCAGTGTCAGTCCGCCAACCAGTGGCGCAGAGCGCGGCAGATGCATGAAATTCAGGAACACCGCGAGGCCGAGCAGGCCGAAGATAATCGAAGGCACAGCGGCCAGATTATTGATCGACACCTCGATGATGTCTGTGAACCGATTGCGCGGTGCGAACTCCTCAAGATACAGCGCCGCGAGCACGCCGATGGGGAACGCAAGAGCCATCGTCACCAGGATTGTGAGAAGGCTTCCCTTCAGTGCTCCCCAAATGCCGGCGGACGCCGGATCAGTCGCGTCGCTCGCGCCGAGGAAGCGGGTGTTGAACGCAGATCTCAGTGTGCCACGCTGCTCAAGATCGGTGACCAACTTCTCTGCTTCTGGCACCCCTTCCCGCTTCGCTGCGACATCGATCTGACTTGAGACCGGGAGCCACAAATCGGAGCGGCCGCTTAGTATCTGCGGGTTTTCTGCAAGCTGATCACGCAAGGCTTCGGCAGCGGCCGGCCCGAACAATTCCTCCGCGCCCTGCCCAAATTGCTGCTGCGCAGCCATTGAGATGGGACCCTCAAGCTCGATCCCGGCGAGCATCTGACGTGCATCTGGCCCGCTCAGCATGGCCGGGTCGATGATCAGGTCCGACCGCGGGAAATCGATTGTGAGCCGCGCCTCGGTCCGCATGAATCCGCTGGCTCCTCGCATGATCATCGAGCCGAGCAGGAACGCCAGGAACAGAACGGACAAGCCGACAGCGAGCAAGCCCAGAAGACGGAAGCGCCGCTCCGCCGCATAGCGGCGGCGAACTCGGGCGCGCGTTGACCCGTCCGTCCAGCGGCTTGAGGTCGTGCTATTCATAAGCCTCGCGGTAACGCCTGACCACGGTCAGCGCGATGAGATTGAGGATTAGGGTGATGACAAAGAGCACAAGACCAAGGGCGAAGGCCGCGAGGGTTTTGGCACTGTCGAATTCCTGATCGCCGGTCAGTAGCTGCACGATCTGGGTCGTGACAGTGGTGACGCTGGCGAAGGGGTTGGCAGTCAAGTTGGCGGCAAGCCCCGCAGCCATGACGACGATCATCGTTTCACCGATTGCGCGGCTCACGGCGAGCAAGATGCCGCCGACAACCCCTGGGAGCGCAGCAGGCAGCAGCACCTTGCGGATCGTCTCGGAGGTGGTGGCGCCGAGCGCCAGGCTGCCGTCACGCATCGCTTGAGGCACCGCAGCAATCGAATCGTCTGCCATGGAGCTGACGAAGGGGATGATCATCACGCCCATCACCAGTCCGGCGGCAAGGGCGCTTTCGCTGCTGGCCGAACTGATGCCGATTGCAAGGCCAAGGTCACGCACCGCGGGGGCCACGGTTAGAGCCGCGAAATAGCCGTAGACCACAGTCGGGATACCAGCGAGGATCTCGAGCAGCGGCTTCATCCATGCTCGGACTGCGGCCGGCGCATACTGGGTGAGGAAGATCGCGCTCATCAGGCCAAGCGGGATGGCCACGATCATGGCGATGATCGCCCCGATGAAGATTGTGCCCCAGAACAGTGGGATCGAACCGAAAGCTCCCGACGACCCCGCCTGATCAGCGCGGAGCGCGGTCTGGGGGCTCCACTCGGTTCCGAACAGGAATTCGGTCGGTGAAATGAGCGAGAAAAAGCGCAGGCTTTCGAACAGCAGGGAAAGGACAATTCCGAGCGTCGTGAGCACCGCGATCAGCGATGCTGCCACAAGCAGCCCCATGATCCACGACTCGACGCCGCGGCGTGCCCGAAAATCAAACCGCACGCGCCGAAGAGCCAATGCCGCTCCCGCCAGGGCCACGAGTATGGCCACTCCGCCCCCGACCAGCGAAAAGCGCGTGTTCAAGTCGCGGTAAAGCGGGGCGATCTCGGTCGCCTCGGCATTGAAGCCAGCCTCGATCCGGCCGGCGGCGATGTCCTTGGCTTCCGACAGGATCGATTCGCGCTGCATTTCGAAGGCGGGGAGGGCCTGACCTTGCGGCGTGCTCAGTATTGCACCGTCGACAAAGATTTGTTGCGCGGGCGCCCAGGCCGCCAGCAGCAAGAGAGCGGGTAGGGCGGTCCACAACGCCGCATAGGCGCCATGATAGGCGGGCAGGGAATTGAGACGCGATCCGCCCGTTGAACGCGTCTGCAGCTCGGCCGCCCGAGCGCGCGCGAGCCACCATGCGGCAGCCGCGAGCACAAGGATCAGCGCGACGGCTGGAAAGAGGGTCATCGGTGCGGGATACCCGGCTTACTTGAGGCCGGAGCCGTCAAGCGGTTGAAGCGCCGTGACTTGCTGTGCGGCGGAATTGCGCTCGGCGTCCGGGAACGGCACCAGCCCGCGTTTCTCGAGCGGGCCACCTGGCGCCCACATCGTCGTGAAAGTGCTGAGAAACTCGCGGATCATTGGCTTAGCCGACAGATGCTCTCCCTTGGCATAGACGTAGAGCTTGCGGGCGCCGGGGTAGCTGAGGTTGGCGATGGTTTCCTCGGACGGCACCACTCCGTCGATCTCGACCGCGCGAACCTTGTCCGCATTCTCCTCGAGGAAGCTGTAGCCGAGAACACCCAGCGTGCCCGGATCGGCGGACACTTTCTGGACGAGCAGATTGTCGTTCTCACCGGCCTCGACGAACGCGCCGTCCTCACGGACTTTGGTGCAGAATTCCTTATGCTTGTCCTCGTCCGACTTCTTGAGGGCCTTCATCGCCGGGTCGGTTTCACATCCCTTGGTCAGGATGAGCTCGGCCAGGCTGTCGCGAGTCCCGGACGTTGGCGGCGGACCCAGCACGCGGATCTTCACTGCCGGGAGCGCGGAATTGACGTCCTGCCACGTCTGGGCGGTATTCGGCTTTCCAAACGGCGTGGCAGCAATTGCCGCGTAGATGTCGCGCACGCTGAGCTTCAGCGGTTGCGCGCTGTTCGCTTCGATCAGTGACAGTCCATCGATGCCGATCGGGACCTCAATGACCTGCTTGACCCCCGCAGCGGCGCATGAATCGAATTCGCTCTTCTTCATCTGCCGGGACGCGTTGACCATGTCTGGATGAGCGTCACCGACACCACCGCAGAACAGCTTGATGCCGGCACCTGTGCCGGTGGATTCAACGATTACCCTGTTGCCGGGGTGGGCGCGCTGGAAGGCTTCTGCGACGGCGGTCGTGAACGGATAGACGGTAGACGAGCCAACGACTGTGATCTGGCCCCGGCTCGCGTTTCCGCCTTCGCTCCCACATGAGGTCAGGAGCGCCACCAGGGGCAAAGCCAATGCGACACGCTTCATCGTTGAGTTCTCCGGACCGATACCTTGAGCCGCGCCTCTAGACCGGCTCACACGTCGTCATTGTGACGAGCATGTTACAGATTTGTGACTCAGGAGGCTGATCGGGTCACCGGCAATCGGACCCGCACTTCTGTCCCCTCTCCTTGATGACTGCGGATATCCAGCGTCCCGCGATGACGCTCGACGATATGTTTGACGATTGCCAAGCCTAGTCCGGTACCTCCGGAGTTGCGACTTCGCGCGGCATCGACCCGGTAGAATCGCTCGGTGATGCGGGGCAGGTGCTCCTGGGGAATCCCTTCGCCATTGTCGGCGACAAACAGAATGACCCCGTCTCGCTCGCTCTTTGCGCCCATGCGTATCGCGGGCATGGCGGCGCCGCAGCCATAGCGCAGAGCATTGCCGGCGAGATTGTCCATCATCTGCAGCAACTGCCCGAAGTCGCCGAGCAGCGGCGGCGGATCATCATCGATCTCTACGTTGAGAATGCATCCGCGCCCTTCCGCAGCCAAGCGGATATGCTCCGCTGCGAGGCTCACGATTTCGGTGGCACTGACCATTTCCTGAGGAGGCACGAAGCGGTCGGCCTCGATCCTCGACAAGCTCAGCAGATCCTCGACGATACGGAGCATTCGCCGGCTTTCGTTATGGATGAGTCCGCCGAAGCGGCGCCGCATGTCGGGATCGATTTCGGTCTCATCGGCCAGCGTTTCGGCATAGCCGCTGATCGAGGCTAGCGGAGTCCGGAGTTCGTGGCTGGCGTTGGCGACGAAGTCGACCCGCATCCGCTCCGCAGCCCGTGCCGTTGACCGGTCCACCAAGCGCACTAGAATGCATCCATCGGCGACATGGTGGACGTTCAATTCCCAGGGTCGATCCGGCGCCCCGATCCCCACCACCTCGACCTTGGCATTCTCGCCTGACCGGATCGCGTCCAGCGCCGCCGGGTGGCGAATGGCAAGCCGTACGTCTTTATCCTTTATTCGCGAACCAAGGATTGTCTCGGCCGCTTGGTTGGCGAACAGAATTCGCCCGGAACGGATCAGGACTGCCGGCTCGTCAAGCGTATTTAGAAGTAGGCTGGCGTCAGGGAGCGAATTGGCCATCGCCGCGCCCTTAGCCCGCTCGGCGGCCTGTGCAAATCAAACAAGTGACGGTCGCCCGCGCCGGTTACCCCGGAACACGCCGATCCCGATGATCAACAGGATCGGATAGCTCCAGAAGGCCATCGCCGCGGCATAGGCGATCGGAACCAGCCCGGGTTCGGTCAGCTTGAGGAGATGACCAATGGCGCTGGTGAGCTGGAGGCCAGCCACCCACAATGGCCAGAATCTGTCCGTTCGCAGGGCAATGACCGTGAACGCGGCCAAGGTCGCGAAATCCACGCCCGCAACCCAGGTCTCAACGCCCTCGAACCGCTGGGAAACGGGAGAAAGCGAAAGGAGCGTGGCGATGGATGCGGCAATGCACACCAGGGTGGCATGACGTTCGTCCGACCCGCCTCGAGCCGCCGCATAAAAGGAAATCAGGGCCAGCAGCCCGAAATAGATAAGGACATTCATCGCGAGGGCGACCGGATCGCAGCGCGACTGCGATCCGGTCAAGCACTCATCAGCCCACGACCCGCAACTGAGCGGTCTTCCGCTCGGGGCATTCGCTGACATCACCGAAGCCAACTGCCGTGCGCAGTCCTGGAATATGCTGCTGCGTCTCAACCAGCGCGACATGGCAGTTCGCCATTCCACCGCGAGCGGCCACAAGGTTGTGAAGCGCGTCAGCCATCTTCTCGAAGGCCGCATGGCTGTCCGCAACCCCGACACCGGTCACGGACCGCGCGCGGATCATCTTCGCCTGCAACTCGGCCAGTTCGGCAAGAGCGGATTCGATGCTGTCCTCGACAGCACGGACCTGGGTGGCGACATCAAAGGCTGCATTCTCGATCATCTGTTTGCGCATGACTACTCCTTGCCGGAAACGCGCTCTCGCGGCCGGCTACTGTGCGAACGGATTTGAGAAGCTCGGTGTCTACTGGCTCAGCATCCGGCTGAGGCTCTCGAGCCCGGCGAGGTACATGCCCGCCGAGAAGGCCGCTCCGATCGCGATGATCACGATCCAGACCAGCCTGGCACCGATGCTCATCTCATTTCGCGGGTTACTCCTCGTGGCGAACGGCAGTGGCAGGGAAGACCAGGATCGATCCGCGCTCCGCTCGGAATTGAGATCGGTCGGTCCGGCCTCCCCTGCGCGGTCGATGTGCCGAATCTGAATACCGACCGCACCGCCTTGGTTGCCGCCACCGGCCCGGTCTTCAATGAGCGGTGATTGATGTATCAATCGTTGATATTCTGGGTTGATCGTGGCGACGATGCGGGCCGCCTGCGTGCGGCGCTCAACCTGAAGCACTTGCAGGGCGCCGCGGATCCGCTGATCGACGGTATGGGGAGAAATGCCGAGGAGCGCCGCAATTTCTTTCGAAGAGAGATGCTCGGCAACCAGGCGCAGACACTCAAGCTGGCCAGGGCTGAGACGCAGGACCCGTTCGGCAAGCTTCGCCTGCGCGGTCTGATCACCGTCTGCAAGCTTGTCCACGTGCATTCATTCTTGCCCGGTCATGCGAGTTGCCGTGAGGCCGCTGATTAGAGGCTTAGTGGCCAATCGAGCAATGGGCGAATCATTGTCGCAGTTGGTGGAGAGGGCTGGATTCGAACCAGCGTACGCTTGCGCGGGCAGATTTACAGTCTGCTGCCTTTAACCACTCGGCCACCTCTCCAGGCAGGCAGGCGCGCCATGTGGCGGCGCTTAGGGGCGGTGTCAACGCGGGAAAGCGCTGTCGCCCGCTCGGCTATCGCCTCTCGGGCGCTCCAAAGCTTTAACATGCCCCCGGCATGTCGGCTTTGGAGCGGGTGAAGGGAATCGAACCCTCGTCGTAAGCTTGGAAGGCTTCTGCTCTACCATTGAGCTACACCCGCCCGCGAACGAGCGCTTGCCACATCGCCGGGGTGAAGAGCAAGGGAGCTTGCGCGTCGAAGCTCCGCTGAGCCAGCCGGAGCGCTGCGCGTCAGGGCCTAATGCAATGAATTTGCTGCTTGGGTGAGGACCGCCGCGCAATTCCTCATCGAATCGTAACAATATGCATAAATTTGCTCCCGTAAGCCTTGACTCCTCCCCTTAGGCAATTGCAATTGCTGCAGTGCAACATTCCGGTTGCAGCTGAGCGGGGGTGGCAATGGGGATTCCAAAACTCAGATTTCTTAGCGCGGCGGTATTGGCGGCCATGCCAACCGTCGCGTTCGCGCAGGACGCGATGGCGTCCGAAAAAGGTGATACGGCGTGGATGCTGACCGCGACCGTGCTCGTCATGCTAATGATTCTTCCGGGACTGGCGCTGTTTTACGGCGGTCTCGTGCGGACGAAGAATATGCTGTCGCTCCTAAGCCAGGTCCTCGGCATTGCAGCGGTCACGATCATTGGCTGGATCATCTACGGCTACTCACTCGCCTTCAACGGTGGCAACGCCTATGTTGGCGACCTCGGCAAGGCGGGGCTGGCTGGGATCGCGCCCGACACGCTCGCGGCAACCTTCTCGGCTGGCGTGGGCATTCCGGAATATGTTTTCGTCGCATTCCAGATGACTTTTGCGGCGATTACGATCGCGCTGGTTATCGGAGCGTTGGCCGAACGCGTGAAATTTGCCGCGATCATGCTGTTTGCGGTGCTGTGGCTTGCCGTGGTTTACGCGCCGATCGCGCACATGGTCTGGTACGCCGATGGCTATCTGTTCGGCCTTGGCGCACTTGATTTCGCGGGCGGAACGGTCGTCCACATTAATTCGGGCGTCGCGGGTCTTGTCGGCGTGTGGTTTGCCGGCCGCCGTATTGGGTTCCTGCGGGACGCCATGCCCCCGCATTCGCTTGCTCTGACGCTCGCCGGCGCAGGACTGCTGTGGGTCGGCTGGTTCGGGTTCAACGCCGGTTCGGCGCTGGAGGCGAACGGAACGGCAGCGCTGGCGATGATCAACACGTTCGTCGCTCCGGCGGCGGGGGTCATCACCTGGATGGTCCTCGAATGGATCGTGTCGAAGAAGCCGTCGCTTCTGGGTGGAGCGTCGGGGGCGATTGCCGGTCTCGTCGGGATCACTCCGGCCGCCGGAACCAGCGGCCCAATGGGCGCGATCCTCCTAGGTGTATTGCCGGCGCTGGTGTGCTACATCTTCGTCGGACACCTCAAAAACAAGCTGAAACTCGACGACTCTCTTGACGTTTTCGGGATTCATGGTCTTGGAGGAATTGTCGGTTCGCTGGGAACCGCGATCGTCACGTCGCCGGCATTCGGCGGGACTGGCGCCGAGGACTACTCGATTGGTGGCCAACTGGGCATCCAGGCTACCGCGGTCGTCGTCGCTATCCTGTGGTCGGCGGTCGGATCGGCGATCTGCTTCGCCATTGTGAAGGCGATTGTCGGACTCCGTCATGCTGAAGAGCAGGAACGCGAAGGGCTCGACATCGCGGATCACGGCGAGCGGGCGTACAATTACTAAGATGATTACGGGAGTGCTCAGGTTTTGGATCGCGTGCCGCAAACGCAGGGTCTTTATGACCCTCTGAATGAACGTGACAGCTGCGGCATGGGCTTCGTTGCCCATGTCAAGGGCGAGCGTTCGCACGCGATTATTGATCAGGGCCTCCAGGTACTTGAAAGCCTGGTGCATCGCGGCGGGGTCGGTGCTGACCCGACAATCGGGGATGGATCAGGGTGCCTGATCCAGATCCCCGACCCGCTGCTTCGCCAATGGGCTGAGCAGAACGGCTATGATCTGCCCAAGCCCGGCGACTATGCGGTTGCGATGTGCTTCCTTCCGCAGGATGCCGGCGCCGCTGCCGCTGCTGAGGAGCGGCTCGAGCATTTCATTCGGATCGAAGGCCAGCGGCTGGTCGGGTGGCGGGATGTCCCGGTCGATCCGACCGGTCTGGGCGCTGCCGCGCTGGAGACGCAGCCCCGGATCCGTCAGGCAATCATCGCGCGCAGTGACACTGTGCGTGACCAGGACGCATTCGAGCGTAAGCTGCTCACAATCCGCAAGCAGACGCTGAACCCGCTCGCCGCGCTCGCGGAGCGGCGCGACCTGCCGGCGCTGAAGAATTTCTACATCGCGTCGATGTCCAGCCGGACGGTGGTCTACAAGGGGATGCTGCTCGCCCATCAAGTGCGCAGCTTTTATGAAGATTTGCGCAGTCCGCTGGCCGCCTCGGCGGTGGCGTTGGTTCACCAGCGCTTTTCGACCAACACCTTTCCGTCGTGGAAGCTTGCCCACCCGTACCGGTTCATCGCCCATAATGGTGAGATCAACACGGTGCGCGGCAATGTGAACTGGATGAATGCGCGCCGCCGCACGCTGGAATCGCCGCTGCTTGGCGCGGACCTCGACAAGATGTGGCCGATCATCCCGCATGGGCAGTCGGATACCGCCTGCCTCGACAATGCGCTCGAAATCCTCATGGCCGGGGGTTACTCGCTGGCGCATGCGATGATGCTGCTCATCCCGGAGGCTTGGCACGGGCATGGCAGCATGGAGCCGGCTCGCCGCGCCTTCTATGAGTATCATGCGGCATTGATGGAGCCTTGGGATGGGCCAGCCGCGGTGGCATTCACCGACGGTCGCCAGGTTGGCGCGACCCTGGACCGTAACGGACTGCGACCGGCGCGGTTCTGCGTCACGGATGACGACCTGGTCGTGATGGCTTCGGAAACGGGCGTTCTGCCGATCCCCGAGAACAAGATCGTTCGCAAGTGGCGGCTTCAGCCCGGGAAGATGCTTCTGATCGACTTCGATGAGGGCCGCATCGTTGAGGATTCGGAGCTGAAGGCGACCCTTTCGGCCGCCGAGCCCTATGGCGATTGGCTGCGCGACACGCAGTATAAGCTTGAAGAGCTGCCGGCTCCCGCAAGCGGAATGCAGGTCACGCCCGGGGATCAGCTCCCCGAAATGCAGCGAACCTTCGGCTACACCGAGGAGGACCTGAAATTCTTCCTCGCGCCGATGGCTGAACTGGCCGACGATCCGGTTGGGTCGATGGGGACGGACACGCCGGTCGCCGTGCTCTCGGACCGGCCGCGCCTGCTGTTCGACTATTTCAAGCAGAACTTCGCGCAGGTCACCAATCCGCCGATCGATCCGATCCGCGAGTCGATGGTGATGAGCCTGGTGTCGATGATCGGGCCGAGGCCGAACCTGTTCGGCCGCGACGCGGGCACTCACAAGCGGCTTGAGGTGGCGCAACCCGTTCTCACCAATGAGGATCTCGAAAAGATCCGCGAGATTCATGAGACGATCGACGGTGCGTTCCGGACGATCACCTTGGATGCGACCTGGCCGAGCGGCGGCGACGGCCAGAACCTGGAGGCTGCGCTTCAGCGCCTGTGCTGGGAAGCGACCGAGGCCGTGCTGGCGGATGTGAACCTGCTGATCATCTCGGATCGCGCCGCTGGCAAGGATCGGATCCCGATTCCAGCAGCGCTGGCCACCGGTGCCGTCCATCACCACCTCATCCGGCAAGGGCTGCGGATGCAGGCCGGTCTCGTCGTTGAAACCGGTGAAGCGCGCGAAGTGCATCATTTCTGCGTGCTCGCGGGCTATGGAGCGGAGGCCGTCAACCCTTGGCTGGCGTTTGAGACGATCGACAGCGTCGACCGCACTGGCAAGGGCCGGGCGAACTACATCAAGGCGATCGGCAAGGGCATCCTGAAGGTCATGTCCAAGATGGGCATCTCGACCTACCAATCCTATTGCGGAGCGCAGATTTTCGACGCGATCGGCCTCGCCCAGCCGGTGGTCGACAAATATTTCACGGGCACCCATTCGGTGATCGGTGGGATTGCCATCGAGGAAATCGCGGAGGAATGCATCCGCCGCCATCGCTTCGCTCATAGTGCGCAGGACGTGCTCGACATTGGCGGCCTTTATGCCCAGCGGCTCGGCGGCGAAGAGCATGCCTGGACGATGACCAGCATCGCCAATCTGCAGCATGCGGCGCGCGGTAACCTCCCGGACAAGTATCGGACCTTCGCTGCGGAGATCAACGAGCGGGAACGCCGGCTGCTGACCATCCGCGGCCTGTTCGACTTCAAGCCGGCGGGTCCGGAAGTGCCGCTCGAGACGGTCGAGCCGGCGTCGGAGATCGTCAAGCGGTTCGCCACTGGCGCGATGAGCTTCGGCTCGATCAGCCGCGAGGCGCACAGCACGCTTGCGGTCGCGATGAACCGGATCGGCGGACGATCGAATACGGGCGAGGGCGGGGAGGAACGCGACCGCTTCTTCCCCAAGCCGAATGGCGACAGTGAGCGATCGGCGATCAAGCAGGTGGCGTCGGGCCGTTTCGGCGTTACGGCTGACTATCTCGTCAATGCCGACGAGTTGCAGATCAAGATCGCGCAAGGCGCCAAGCCGGGCGAGGGCGGCCAGCTTCCTGGCCACAAGGTGGACGTGCACATCGCCGCGGTCCGGCATTCCACGCCGGGCGTCGGTTTGATCTCGCCGCC
>CAMLKX010000004.1 GCA_946480515.1 uncultured Sphingomonadaceae bacterium
CGGTCATCACAAGGCTGGACCCGAGATAGTTGGAGAAGGCGGCACGTCCCGCCGCCGCCAGACGCAGAACCAGAGGTCCGCCGGATCGGCCGACGAGGATGATCAATGCCGCGTAGCCGATCACCATCAACACTCGGAACGGGACAGTAGCAGCCAGCGAAAATGTGAAGACGGCTGGCACCGAAAAGCCGCTGGCGGAGAGCAGCCATGCAAGCAGCACATAGCATGGGAGGGAGATGGTCAGGGAGGCCGCCGCTACTCGGCCATAACGCCCCCCATTCCAATGGCCTGTCAGGAACCCGCTTTTCAATCCGGCCATTCCAAGCAGCATCAGGCCGAGCGTCTCGGGCGCGAACATTGCCGCCATCACCAGCGGCTCGGCGGTCGCCTCGGTCAGCTGGTGACGGACGAGGCCGGGCCAGGGGCCGAGATGAAGCGTGAGATCGGCGCTGACTTGAGCGACCGTTGGCGGTGCCGAGAACAGCTGCAGCGCCTTCCACGCGCCAAGCGTCTGTTCGGCGGCATCCGGCCGGCTGATCTGATCGGCTAAAGTCCAGGAACTTGCCGCAATCTGGGCGAATACCGCGAATTGAAGGGCAATCAGCATCAACCCGAACATCACCAGCGATCGCACATCGAAGCGGCGGAACAGCCACGCAACCGCCCCGATCAGGGCATAGCTGACGAGGATGTCGCCGGACCAGATCAGGTAGAAGTGAGTGAGGCCGAACAGCAGCAGCCACAACAGCCGCCGATAAGTTACCGAGGCTGAAGACAATCCGGCTGCTTCTGCACGATCGCTGACCAGCAGCAGGCTTGCTCCGAACAGGAGCGAAAACAGCCCGCGCATCTTGCCGTCGATCAGGACGAAGCTGAAGAAGTAGGAGGCCAGATCGAGCCAACTCCCGGTGTCATAGGCGTGCGGATTGACATAGGCCTGAGACGGCATCGCGAAGCCGACGATGTTCATCGCCAAGATGCCGAGCACGGCAACCCCACGGATCAGGTCAAGCGTGGTGAAGCGGTCTTCCCTGGGGGGAGCCGCGGTCCCGATCACTCTTCCGTCGGTTTTGACTGCAGCTGGATATAGTTCTGCAGACCCATCCGCTCGATCATCTCGAACTGCTGTTCGAGCGTGTCGACATGCTCTTCCTCATTTTCGAGGATTTTCGCGAACAGATCGCGGCTGACGAAATCGCGCACGCTTTCGGCATGGGCGATCGCGCCCTTGAGCTGCTCGACCGCTTCCAGCTCAAGCTCAAGGTCAGCCCGCAGAGCTTCCTCGACATTTTCGCCGATCCGCAAGCGGCCAAGCATCTGGAAATTGGGCAAGCCTTCGAGGAACAGGATGCGCTCTGCCAACTCGTCGGCATGCTTCATCTCGTCGATCGACTCGTGCCGCTCGAACTCCGCCAGACGCTTGACCCCCCAATTGTCGAGTAAGCGGTAGTGCAGCCAATATTGATTGATCGCGGTCAGCTCGTTGCGGAGCGACTCGTTCAATAGTTCGAGAACCCGCGGGTCGCCCTTCATCGAAAGCCTCCTTTTGCGAGGCCCGATAGTAGCTTGTCTTTGCTGAATGAGCCAGCAAAAAAATGGCGGAAATCAGGGAAAAACCGGGCTGCTTTTGCTAAGCAGTCGCACGCTCGGAGGCAATGATCTCACGTGCAAATGGAATGCATTGACCGCACCGCGCGCGGCGGCCCAGTTGCCGGTATGCACTGTTGGCGCAGCCCGCACCGTTGCGGGCGGCTTGCCGCACCTCCGTCTCGCGAATCGCATTACAGATGCAAACGATCATGGAGATCGATTTACCCGATAATGCGAACTATTCGCAAGAGGTTTAGCTTTCCACCAGCGCTGCCGCTGCGCCCATCAGTTTGGGGAAGAAGCCTTCATGCGCTGCGCGGAGTTCGGCGAGGGAGATGTGTGCATGATTGCCGCTCATGCCCGGCATGTCGCCAATACAGATTGAATCACCGCCAACCCTGCCGGCCCATGTGCATGCCAAACCTGCTGCCTTGACCATGTCGACGAACCGATAATCGTCCGAGTCCGCTACCGTGACCACATATCGACCCTGATCTTCGCCGAATAACTGGGCGGCAAGTGAGTTCTCCGCATGGTAGTCAATTTCCACATCGGCACCGATTCCGCTGGCAAGGGCCATTTCCGTAATCGCCACCAAAAGCCCGCCATCAGAACAGTCGTGCACAGCGGTGATCAGCCCCTCAGCAAGGCCGCGTCGAATTAAATCTCCGGCGCTCCGCTCCGCATCCAAGGAAACGGCTGGCGCCTCGCCATCCTTCCGCCCCTCAACTTCGCGCAACCACAACGATTGGCCCAAATGGGTACCACGATTGCCGACGATCCAAATTTGTTGGCCCTCAGCCTTGAAGGCGATCGTCACGCTCGTTTCCCAATCCTCCAGCAACCCCACACCGCCGATCGCCGGGGTCGGCAGGATCGCGCTGCCGCCGCCGGTCGCCTTGCTCTCGTTGTAGAGGCTGACATTGCCGCTCACGATCGGGAAATCGAGCGCCCGGCAGGCGTCGCCCATGCCGCGCAGGCATTCGACGAACTGGTGCATGATCTCCGGCCGCTGCGGGTTGCCGAAGTTGAGGCAGTTGGTCACCGCGAGCGGCCTCGCGCCGACGGCGCAGAGGTTGCGATAGGCTTCGGCGATCGCCTGCTTGCCGCCCTCATAAGGGTCGGCATAGCAATAGCGCGGCGTGCAGTCGGTGGTGATCGCCAGCGCCTTCTGGGTGCCGTGGACCCGCACCACCGCCGCGTCGCCGCCCGGCTTCTGCACGGTGTCGGCGCCGACCTGATGATCATATTGCTCCCAGATCCAACGCCGGCTGGCGAGGTTGGGCGAGGCCATCAGCTTGAGCAGGTCCGCCGCGATGTCCGTGCTTTCCGGCACTTCGTCCAGCGGCTTGACCTGTGCCCAGGCCCTGTACTGCTCGGCGGTGGCAGATGGCCGGTCATACTCCGGCGCCTCGTCGGCGAGCGGCGCGAGCGGGATGTCGCACACGACCTCGCCGTTCCACTCCAGCACCATGTGGCCGGTGTCGGTCACCTCCCCGATGACGGCAAAATCGAGCTCCCATTTGCGAAAGATTGCCTCGGCCTCGGCCTCGCGGCCCGGCTTCAGCACCATCAGCATCCGCTCCTGCGATTCCGACAGCATCATCTCGTAGGGGGTCATGCCGGTTTCGCGTTGCGGGACCTTGTTCATGTCGAGGCGGATGCCGACTCCGCCCTTCGACGCCATCTCGACGCTCGATGAGGTGAGCCCGGCGGCACCCATGTCCTGGATCGCGACGATCGCGTCCGACGCCATCAGCTCAAGACAGGCTTCGATCAACAGCTTTTCGGTGAACGGATCGCCGACCTGAACAGTCGGGCGCTTCTCGTCGCTATTCTCGTCGAAGTCGGCGCTGGCCATCGTCGCGCCATGGATTCCGTCGCGGCCGGTCTTTGATCCGACATAGACGATCGGGTTGCCGACGCCGGTCGCGGCGGAATAGAAAATCTTGTCGGTATTCGCGACGCCCACGGTCATCGCGTTGACGAGGATGTTGCCGTCATAGGCCGGGTCGAAATTGACCTCGCCGCCAACCGTCGGAACGCCGACGCAATTGCCATAGCCGCCGATGCCGTGGACCACGCCCGCGATCAGGTGGCGCATCTTCGGATGGTCCGGCCGTCCGAACCGCAGCGCATTCATGTTGGCGACTGGCCGCGCGCCCATGGTGAACACGTCGCGCAGGATTCCGCCGACGCCAGTTGCCGCGCCTTGATAGGGCTCGATGTAGCTTGGGTGGTTGTGGCTCTCCATCTTGAAGATGGCAGCCTGACCATCGCCGATGTCGATCACGCCTGCGTTTTCGCCCGGACCGCAGATCACCCACGGCGCCTCAGTCGGCAATTTCTTGAGGTGGATCCGGCTCGACTTGTAGCTGCAATGCTCCGACCACATGACCGAGAAGATGCCGAGTTCGACGAGGTTCGGCTGTCGGCCAAGGGCATTGAGGATGCGCTGATACTCGTCCGGGCTCAGCCCATGTTCGGCGACAATCTCGTCAGTGATTTCCGGCTCGGCGGCGATCTGGGGCTCGGTCGTGATCATCCGGGCGCGATAGCGGCGGGCGTTCGTCCAGTCCACTTCATCGAAAGGCGATTGCGCGACTCGATCCGCAGGCAGAATGTCCGACGCAGCCTTCATCGCCAGGAGCGCCAGTCATGGCTGTCAAACCAATTCCGGAAGGGTATCACAGCGTCACCCCCTATCTGATCGTCGATGACGCGGACGCCGCGATCGATTTCTACAAGCGTGCGTTCGGAGCCGAAGAGATGTTCAGGATGCCGATGGGCGGAAAGATCGGGCACGCCGAGCTCAGGATCGGCGACAGCGTGGTCATGCTCGCTGACGAGTTTCCGGAGATGGGCCACCTCGGTCCGCGCTCACGCGGCGGGCCGACCGCCAGCATCGTCCTCTACCTCGATGATGTCGATCGTGCATTTGAACGGGCGAGGGAAGCTGGCGCGATCGAGGTTCGCGCTCCGACAACGCAATTTTGGGGCGACCGCATGGGCACTCTCAGTGATCCGTTCGGTCACCAGTGGAGCCTTGCCACCCATGTCGAGGATGTGCCGCCGGAGGAGATGAGCCGGCGGATGCAGGACGCGCAGTCGGAACGGCAAGCGGAGCCCGCCTGAGCTCCGCTCGCCGGCTACTTAAACCTTGCAGGCTTGCGAGCCCTTGCCGGGCCGAGTCACGGTCACGGTCTTGTCTCCAGCAGCGCCGGTGACCGACACTTCGCCGGACTGATAGGGCTGGCCCGGCTCAGGAGCGGTGAGCACCGTCGGCGCTCCATTCTGCTCTTCGCGCAGGTTGGCGGTTGTCTTGTTATTGAAAAAGTCGACGTAGACCAGGCTGTTGTCCTTGCAGCGATAGGTGTGGCTGGCCTCGATCATCGGCGGCAGCTCGACCGGTGCCGCATTGGCCAGTTCGGCCGCCTGAGGATCGGCGGGACCGCCAACGATATTGTGATCTTCATTGTTGCAGCCGGCTAACGCGGCGGCCGCAACGCACAGGGCGGAGACATAAAAGCGACTCATGCCTTGGCATTTGCGGGAGCGTCCGGATGCGTCAAGTGCCGCAATTGCAATGTCCGTGACTGATGCATAACTTGCGCCAGTGAGTGAGGTGGACACACACAAGGCAATTCAGCGGGTCCGCATCGGGCTAACCGGCCTGGCATTCGTGTTTCTGCTGGTTCTGCTTGGGACCGTGATCGCCGACGGCGAACAAGACCCCGTTGGTCAGGCACCCGAGGCCACGAATTCCGTTCCTGACGAGCCGCTTGCTGAACTCGGCGTCGCGCCAAAGGCGGAGGTCGGCGACAACGAAGCCGCGATCGGTGGGCAGTGATCCGCATCCTGCTGGCAGCACTCGCGCTGAGCCACACGGCGGCGTGCAGTTCGGGAGCGCCTGAGCAGTCGGGTCACCCCCGCAATCGTGAGGAGTTGCACGTCCTCACCGCTCTGCCGCTGGCTTGGTCGACGGAATTCGGACTGAGCCAGCCGGGCTCCCCAGCACTTCAGCGCTTGAGTGAGCGCTATCGTGTCAGGTTGGTCGATCTTCCGACCCAGCTTCCGTCGAAGGGATTGCTGCTCGCCGCTCAACCGCGGGCCCTTCCCGCCGAACAGCTCGTCGCACTTGATCGATGGGTGCGGGAGGGAGGCCGAGTGCTCCTGCTGGCTGATCCGATGCTGGCCTGGCCTGATCCGCGCGCGCTCGGCGATCCGACACGGCCAGCGCGGTCCTTTGCGGATACGGGCCTTCTGGCTCACTGGGGTCTGCGCCTGGATTCGCCCGAGCGGCCGGGCCGGACTGATCGGTCACTGAATGGAGTGGAAGTGATCACCCTTTCTCCCGGGCGGCTTGCCGGGCGCTGCATCGACGACGAGGACGGGCTGGTCGCGCGGTGCCGCATTGGACAGGGATACGCCGTTGTCATCGCCGACGCCGACTGGATTGATGCCGATCGGCTCGGATCCTCCGCCGCAGCGAACCTGGACGCCTTGATGGCCGAGCTGAAGGCGCTCGAGGAACGGTTCTAAATCCGGCCCGTCCCGCACGACTCGCCGCTTGGTTGAGGCGAGTCGCCGCACCTGTCGACAGAGTTATCCACACCCATTCGCGCCATTGGCAGCCCCGACCTGGTCGGCATTCCTTGTCGTGATAAACCGCGAATTTCCACGGTTTATCCATGAAAACCCATACAGTGGCATGAAAACCCATTGTGTCCCGCCAACCAATGAGTTACCAACAATGCCGTAGCGCGGGGCAAACCTGTTCAAAGATGAGCAGCGCAGAGCGGCCGATAACCCGGTCATTCTGTGAGCGAGAAAGTTTGCGCCGACGCGCCGGGAGTGGACGCAAGTGGCGCTGGAGCATCTGTTTCAAGGCAGTGCGCTCAACGCGGTCGACGCCAAAGGGCGTGTGTCCGTTCCCGCCTTCCTGCGCTCGGTGATTGAACGGCGCGGCGATGCCCGCACCATCGTCCTTGCCAAGCATGAGACATTCGCCTGCCTGTCAGCCTACGATCCCGCTTACGCAGCGCTCAAACATGCAAAGCTTGAGCGTCTGCTGGAGAAGGAAGAAACCAGCGCCGACGCGCAGCTCGAGTATCAGCAGCGCAACCTGATGGCGTTCGCGGCCACCGAGGAAGTGCCTTACGATTCCTCGGGCCGGATCGTCTTCCCGCCAATGATGCGCCGCAAGGGCGGGATCGATGACCTCGCGCTGTTCCTCGGGACTGGCGAGACGTTCCAGATCTGGAACCCGCACAGCTTCCTGGCCGACAAGCGAATTCCCGAGGACATGAAGGACATCGCCCGCTACCGGCTTGAGGAACGGGGGATCGGCGCATGACCGCATCCATCAATCCCTCTCACATCCCGGTGCTGGTCGATGAAGTTGTCGAGGCGCTCGCCATCGCTCCTGGCGCGACGCTGGTCGACGGGACGTTCGGCGCCGGTGGCTACACACGGGCTATGCTTGGGGCGGGGGCGGGACGAGTGATTGGCTTTGATCGCGATCCGGGGGTGATTGCGAACGGCCGGTCACTCGTCCCGGACTCTCGTCTGATGCTGATTGAGCAGCGCTTTTCGCAAATGGATCGGGAGCTGGGGCAGCTCGGGCTGATCCCGGTTGAGGGCGTCGCGCTCGATATTGGCGTGTCGTCAATGCAGCTCGATCAGCCGGAGCGGGGGTTCTCGTTCCAGAACGACGGCCCGCTCGACATGCGGATGAGCCAGGCCGGAATGACCGCGGCCGAGTTCCTGAATGAGGCTGACGAGGCGGAGATCGCGCGCATCCTGCGCGAGTATGGCGAGGAACCCAAGGCGCGGGCGATTGCCCGGGCGATCGTCGCTGCTCGTCCGCTCAGCCGGACGGCGGAGCTGGCTGCGATCGTGCGCAAGGCGGCAGGCTATCGCCCCGGCGCCAAGAGCGATCCTGCAACCCGCACCTTTCAGGCGATCCGCATTCACCTCAACGCAGAGCTGGACGAGCTCGAGCAGGGGCTTGCGGCGGCTGAGCGGGTCCTCGCGCCAGGCGGTCGCCTCGCCGTGGTCACTTTCCATAGCCTGGAAGACCGGATCGTGAAGCGCTTCCTGAAAGAGCGTTCGGGGGATGTCCCTGCCGGCTCGCGCCATCGCCCGCAAGCGCCGGCGAAGCGCGCCGCCACCTTCGAAAAGGCTCCAAAGGCCCGCACTCCAGGCGCCGCTGAGCTGGCCGCGAACCCGCGGTCGCGTTCAGCCCGTCTGCGGAGCGCGGTTCGGACCATTGCTCCGGCCTGGACCAACACGGAGAGCGGCCGATGAGCGGTCGCAGCTTCCGGTCCGTCGGCTATGTGGCGGCAATCGCTGGTGCCGCGCTGAGTTGCTATCTCGTGTCGCTGCGGGTCGCGGCGGAGCGAGCCGCGCTTGAGGATGTCGAGAGCGCGATCGTTCTGGCCCAGCGCGACATCCGGCTGCTTCAGACGGAGATCGGCACCCGCGGTCGCTTGGCTCAGCTAGAGCGCTGGAACGTGAAGGTGCTGGCGCTATCGGCGCCGAAGGCTGAACAATTCCTCGAAGGAGGCTTCGCGCTGGCGAGGCTGGTCCGGCCGCAACGCGAAGTCGATCTCGAAGCGCCGGTGGTGCTGGCTTCTGCCCCCGCACCTGAACGGGTGAGTCCGGTCGAGCAGAAGGTGCGCGGCGACGTCGTTGCCGACGATCCGCCACAAGCTCTGTCCGCCGATCGGCTGATGTATACGGCGAGCTTGACCAGCGCTGCCGCGGAGGTGCCGCGGCCTCGCAAGTCTGCTGTTGCGGAAACGGCCGAGGTCGCCAATCCAGCCATCCCATCGGTCCGCAAGGAGCGCAACCCCGACCGATGAACGCCCCAACCCCAGCCCTTGTCGCCACGCCGGAGCGGCTACGGCTGGTTGGTCAGCGCCGCCACAACCTCGCACTGGTTCATCAGCGGCTGATGCTGGGGATGCTGCTGTTCGCTGGAGTGACGGCTCTGATCGTCTTGCGTTTGCTGTGGCTGGCTGCCTTTGGTGATCACGCCGGGCGCAAGAGCGCGATCACCTCGCTTGTCCCTGAGCGCGGCGATATCGTCGATCGTGATGGGCATCCGCTTGCGCGGACCATCGACGCATGGACGGTCGGGATCCATCCGGGCAAGGTGATCGGAAGCAAGCTCGACCTTGCCCGGCGCCTCGCGCAGTTGATGCCGGAGAGGAGTGAGGCGGAGTATTACGCGATTCTCCGCTCGAACAAGACGTTCGCCTACCTGCGCCGCCGTGCCTCACCAGCGCTGGTGGAGGCGGTGAATGCGATCGGTGAGCCGGGCGTTGCGATCGACCGGGAGCCGGAGCGGCTCTACCCGCAGACGGCACTCGCCGCCCATGTGATCGGATTTACCAACATTGATGGTCATGGCGCAGCCGGAATCGAGCGCGCTCTCGACGAGCGCTTGTCAGGAAACGCGAGCCGAGCCGAGCCGGTCGTGCTGTCGATCTCCAGCCGGATCCAGCAGGCGCTGGAGCATGAGCTTGGCGCGGCGATGACGGAATTCTCCGCAATTGGCGCTGCCGGGATCATCATGGACATCCACACCAGCGAGGTGTTGGCGCTGACTTCCTTGCCTCAGCACAATCCCAATGCGGCCGGCAGCGGCACCCCCGACGAACGTTTCAACCGCGCGACGCTGGGAGTCTATGAGCTGGGCTCCACCTTCAAGCCGTTCACTGTGGCGATGGCCATGGACGCCGGCATCGTGAAGTCGATGGGCCAGATGTACAGTTGCCCGAACGCCCTGCACATCGGCCGCTTCAGCATCACCGATACTCACCCGTTCAACCGCAGCTGCTCCGTCGCCGAGATCATGAAGGAGAGCTCGAACATTGGGACCGCCCAGATCGCGGCCCAGCTCGGCGGCGCGCGGCAGAAGCAGTTTCTCGAGAAGATGGGCTTTCTTGCGCCGGTCGCGATCGAGCTTAAGGAACGGGGACGGACGCTTTCTCCTGGGTCTAACTGGGGCGAGGTCGCGACCATGACGGTCGGTTTCGGTCACGGTATCGCTGTGACTCCGCTTCATCTGGCGAGCGGCTATGCAACGCTTCTGAACGGCGGGATCTGGCGTCCTGCGACGATGCTCAAGGTGGATGCGCGGCATCCGGCGGCCAAGGGTCGCCGCGTGTTCAGCGAACAAACGAGCTATCAAATGCGCTCGCTGCTGCGCCTGGTCGTGACCAAGGGCACAGGAAAGAAGGCGGATGCGCCCGGCTACCGCGTCGGCGGCAAGACCGGCACTGCCGAAAAGCTGTTGGGCGGGCGCTATACGTCGCATGCGGTGGTCACCACGTTCGCGGGCGTTTTCCCGATGGATGAACCTCGCTATGTGGTCGTCGCCATGCTCGATGATCCAAAAGCTACGAAAGATACGTACGGCTTCCACACCGCCGGGTGGAACGTCGCCCCGGTGATCAGCCGGACCGTTAGCCGAATTGCTCCGATGCTGGGGGTTCGCCCGGATCTTAGACGGGAACCCAACATGGCGGAGGTCCTGCCTTTCGTCCGCGCTTCGGAGCATTGACCGATGCGCCTTCGTGAACTTGCCGGGATCGATAGTGATTCCGAAGTGACGGGATTTGCGATCGATCATCGCAAGGTCACCCGTGGAACCGTTTTTGGAGCTTTCCACGGCAGCCGCCACAACGGCGAAGACTATATCGTTGAGGCGATCGAACATGGCGCGATCGCCGTCGTCGCACGACCCGGCGTGATGGTGTCTGGCGTTCCGCACCTGGCCTCGGATCGGCCGCGTCACCTGTTCGCCACGCTCGCTGCCAAATTCTACGCGCCTTATCCCGAGGTGACCGTCGCGGTCACCGGTACGAACGGAAAAACTTCAACGGTCGAACTCACGCGCCAGATGTGGCGGATGGCCGGGCATCGCTCCGCATCGATCGGAACGCTGGGCGTAGTGACTGCCGACGACCATCAGACGATGGGACTGACCAGTCCGGATATCGTCACCTTCCTCACCAATCTCGCTGGGCTCAAGCGCATGGGCGTCAGCCACGTCGCGTTCGAGGCGTCCAGCCACGGGCTGGATCAATATCGCAGCGAAGGCGTACCGGTGGCTGCCGGGGCCTTCACCAATTTGTCGCGCGATCACCTCGATTACCACGCAGACATGGAATCTTATTTCCTCGCCAAGATGCGGCTGTTCGACGAGATCATCGATGATGGTGGGACCGCGGTGGTATGGACGGGTGATCCGCGATCAACCGACGTGATCGAGCGGGCGCGGCGGCGCGGGTTGAAGCTCCTGACTGTTGGTCCGGGAGCCGAGGCGATCGAACTGGTCAGCCAAACGCCGTCGACCCTCGGCCAGACTCTCACGATTCGCGACGGTGGCAAGGACCACAAGCTGGTGCTCCCGCTGATCGGGGCTTACCAAGCGGCCAATGTGCTGGTCGCTGCGGGCCTGATGCTCGCGACCGGGAGCAGTTTCGCCGAAACCTTGCCGCGCATGGGCCGAGTAGCGCCGGTGCGGGGAAGGTTGGAGCGGGCGGTCATCACCCGCGCCGGAGCGCCGGTCTACGTGGATTATGCTCACACCCCGGATGCCATCGAGGCGGCGATCGCGGCGCTTCGCCCGCACGTGAGCGGCAAGCTGATCACCGTATTTGGCGCCGGCGGTGATCGCGATCCTGGCAAGCGTGAGGCGATGGGTGCTGTCGCCGCCAGAGACTCCGATGTGGTGATCGTCACGGACGACAATCCGCGCGGGGAAGATCCCGCCGTGATCCGCTCCGCAATCCTCAAGGGCGCGCCTAGGGCCATCGAGATTGGCGGTCGGCGAGAAGCAATCGCCGAGGCCGTCCGTACGGCCGGTCATGGGGACATCGTCCTGCTTGCCGGCAAAGGCCACGAACAAGGACAGGTCGTCGGAAGCGGTCGAACCCAACGCGTGATCCCGTTCGACGACGTCAGTGTCGCGCGTGAGTGTGCCGCGTGAGCTTGTGGACCGCGGCCGAAATCGCCGCCGCCACCGGGGGATCAATCAACGGCGACTTTGTAGCCACTGGAGTGACGTTCGACAGCCGTGAGGTGCAGCCAGGCGACCTGTTCGTCGCGATGCCGGGAAGCATGACTGACGGGCACCGCTTCGTTCCCGCAGCGATCGCTGCAGGCGCGGCCGGTGCCCTCGCTTCTCAGACGGTCGATTGTCCGCATGTGCGGGTGGATGACGTCGCCAAGGCTCTTGAGCAGCTGGCGATTGCCGCCCGCAATCGTTGCAACGGGATAATCATTGCGGTGACTGGTTCGGTCGGCAAAACCAGTACCAAGGAGGCACTTGCCGCCACCCTTGACCGCGCTGCGCGCGGGCAGGTCCATCGTTCTGTCAAAAGCTACAACAATCACACCGGCGTTCCGCTCAGCCTAGCGCGGATGCCCGCCGACAGCCGCTATGCGGTGCTGGAAATTGGGATGAACCATGCGGGCGAGATCAGCGCCCTCACTCGGCTGGTCCGTCCTCATGTCGCGCTGATCACGGCCATCGCTCCAGCCCACATCGAAATGCTGGGCAGCGAAGAGGCGATCGCCGACGCGAAGTCCGAGATTTTCGAAGCCTTGGAGCCCGGCGGCACCGCGATCATTCCCAACGATTCTCCGCACCGGGACCGGCTGCTCCGAAGGGCGCGCCGCTATGCCGAAAATGTTGTGACCTTCGGTCATGGTGATGCGGACGTGGCGGCAATCCAGGCCGCGCGAACTGCCGACGGGGGCAGTCTGCTGACCGCCGCACTTCAGCGCAGCGAACTGACCTTCACCATCTCGCAGCGAGGCGACCATTGGATCTCCAACGCTCTCGCGATCTTGGCGGCGGTGGAGGCGGTTGGGGCCGATGTGGCCGCAGCCGGGCTCGCGCTGGCGGACCTCGAAGGGCTCAAAGGCCGGGGTGAGCGGCTAACCTTTCCCGCTGGAGCGGGCGAAGCCCTGCTGATCGACGAAAGCTATAACGCCAATCCGGCATCCATGGCCGCGACTCTCAAGAGCCTTGGCAACGAAGAGGTGACTGGCCGCCGGATCGCCGTGCTCGGACCGATGCGGGAGCTCGGCGAGCATGGCGAGGCGCTTCACGCCGGCCTGGCGCCGCACGTTCGTGACGCCGGAGTAACCCATTTGATCCTGGTGGGAGAGGAGATGGAGCCATTGGCCCAAGCTCTCGCCGAGGAGCGAGTCATCGCGCGAGCGAAGGACGCGGAAGAAGCTGCGTCACTATTGACTGGCATGGTCAAGCCTGGCGACGTGGTGCTGGTCAAGGCATCCAACTCGGTCGGGCTTGCCCGCCTGGTGGAGAGGGTGGCAGGGGAGGCGCAGCAATGCTTTACCTGATCGCTCAGCAGCTCGATTTCCCGGGCGTCCTCAATCTCATTCGCTACATCAGCTTCCGCGCGGGGGCGGCCAGCGCGACCGCGCTGCTGATTGGCCTCCTGCTGGGTCCGAAGTTCATCAGCTGGCTGCGGGTGAAGCAGGGCAAGGGTCAGCCGATCCGCGCTGACGGCCCGCAGACCCATCTGGCCAAGCGGGGAACGCCGACCATGGGCGGCCTGCTGATCCTGATTTCGGTAGCGATCGCCGTCCTGCTGTGGATGGACCTCGGCAATCCTTACGTCTGGGCGTGCCTGCTCGTGACCGCCGGCTTCGGGCTGATCGGCTTCCTCGACGATTATGACAAGGTTCGCAAAGCCCATCATGCCGGGCTGCCCGGCAAGGTGCGGCTGCTGCTCGAGTTTCTGATCGCGGGGTTCGCGACCTGGCTGATGGTCCGTCATGGCGGGACCAACCTCCACCTGCCGTTCGTTCAGGGCGCGGTGCTCGATCTCGGCTGGTTCTATATTGTATTCGGAGCGTTCGTGATCGTTGCGTTCGGCAATGCCGTGAACCTTACCGATGGGCTCGACGGGCTCGCGACCATGCCGGTGATCATCGCGTCGATGGCCTTCGTGCTCATCGCCTATCTGGTCGGCAATGCGCGCTTCGCTGACTATCTCGGCATCCCGCATATCCTCGGCACCGGCGACCTGACCGTAATGCTGCTGGCGATCATCGGCGCCGGGCTGGCGTTCCTGTGGTTCAATGCCCCTCCGGCGGCGGTGTTCATGGGCGACACCGGCAGCCTGGCGCTCGGCGGGGCGCTCGGCGCGGTTGCAGTCGCGACCCACCACGAGTTCGTGCTGGCGATCATCGGCGGCCTGTTCGTGCTCGAGGCGTTGAGCGTGATCATCCAGGTGTTCTTCTACAAGCGGACCGGCAAGCGCGTGTTCCGAATGGCGCCGATCCATCATCACTTCGAGCATCTCGGCTGGAGCGAGCCGACGGTCGTGATCCGTTTCTGGATCATTGCCTTCGTCCTGGCCCTTGCCGGGTTGAGCACGCTGAAGCTGCGGTGATCACCGCCCGCGCCTTCGCCGGCAAGCATTTCGCGGTGTACGGTCTGGCGCGATCGGGGTTGGCAACGGCCGAGGCACTGCTGGCGAGCGGCGCGAAAGTGACCGCCTGGGACGGCAAGGAAGAGGCGAGGGCGGCGCTTTTCCCCTCCCCTTTAGGGGAGGGGCAGGGGGTGGGGCGTTCCCTCCCGATCAGTCCTTCTCTGCTCCCCCGCCCCTCGATCCCCTCCCCTGAAGGGGAGGGGCAGCTAATAATTGCCAACCTCGACGAAGCCGACCTCAGCCAGTTCGACTCCCTCGTCGTCTCTCCCGGCGTCCCCCTGAACCGCCACCCGATCGCCCAACGGGCTAGAGACGCCGGCGTCGAGATCATCGGCGACATCGAGCTGTTCGCCCGCGCCCGACCGGAGCTGCCGCCGCACAAGGTCGTGGGCATCACCGGCACCAACGGCAAGTCGACGACGACTGCGCTCGTCCACCACATTCTCAAGGCCGCGGGCGTGCCGACGACAATGGGAGGCAACATCGGCCTGCCGATCCTGGCGCAGGACCCGCTGCCCGAACGCGGGGTCTATGTGCTGGAGCTGTCGAGCTACCAGATCGACCTGACTCAAAGCCTCGATTGCGACGTCGCGGTGCTGCTCAACATCACGCCGGATCATCTCGATCGGTACGAAAGCTTCGAAGCATATGCGGAGTCGAAAGCGCGGCTGTTCGAAATGCAATCGGATTGCTCGACCGGTGTCCGGCCAGATGATCGACTTTCGATGTCAGACGCAACGGACGTCTGGGGCGTCTGGGGTCCAGATGGTCAAGTTCGCGATCCAGCATGGCTAGGGAGCCAGCCTGACTGGCCGTCGCTGCAAGGACCGCACAACGCGCAGAATGCGAACGCAGCAATATCCGTGTGTCTCGCGCTGGAAGTAGACGAGACGGCAATCGCGACGGGCCTCCGCACCTACCCGGGTCTCCCCCACCGCATGGAGCGGGTCCGCGAGAAGGACGGCGTCCTGTTCGTCAACGATAGCAAGGCGACCAATCCGACCGCCACGGCCCCCGCGCTTGCTGCCTTCCCATCGATCCGCTGGATTCTCGGTGGGCAGGCCAAGACGGATGATCTCGACGAATGCGCACCGCACTTCGGCCATGTCCGCTCCGCCTACACCATCGGTGAGGCAGCCAACCTGTTTGAATCGTTGCTGAAACCGCACATGCCGGTGAAAAACTGTGGACAACTGGCCGAGGCGGTGCGGCAGGCCGCGCAAGATGCGCAAAGCGGCGATACGGTGCTGTTGTCGCCGGCCTGTGCGAGCTTCGACCAGTTCCGGGACTTCGAGGATCGCGGGGACCAGTTCCGCTTGGCAGTGGGGGCGTTGTGATGGGGGGACTTGCTGGAAAGCTGAAGCGGCCGGCGATGGTCGATCCAAACCGCTACGGTCGCTCTGATCGGTCGCCGATCGGCCGCTGGTTCTGGGAGATCGACAAGCTCCTGCTGCTGCTGGTCAGCGTGTTGATCGCCGTTGGGCTGATCGCGGTGGCCGCGGCGTCGCCCGCAGCCGCCGAGCGCTACTCCGGCGGATCGGTGCAGTTCGCCTCGCTCCACTATTTCTACCGGCAGCTGGTGTGGATCGCGATCAGCCTGCCGGTGATGATCGTCATCTCGATGATGCCGCGCGACCGGGCGCGCCGGCTGTCGCTGTTCGGCGCGGCCTTCTGCGTCGTCATGCTGATCTTCGTGCCCATCCTCGGCCCCGAGGTGAACGGTGCCCGCCGCTGGATCGGCGTTGGTTTCGCGCAGGTCCAGCCGTCCGAATTTCTCAAGCCCTTTTTCGTCGTGGGCGTCGCTTGGCTGCTGTCGCTGCGCGATCAGGATCGGTCGCTGCCTGTGTTTGCGCTCTCAACGGCGCTGACCGGATTGATCGCCGTCCTGCTGATGCGGCAGCCGGACTTCGGGAGCACGATCATTTTCGGCTGCGTGTGGATTGCCATGCTCGCCCTTGCAGGGGTGTCGATGCGGATTCTTGGCGGGCTTGCCATCGCCGGGATCGTCGGCGTCGTGCTTGCCTATTTCTTCTATGACGTGGCGACCGCCCGCATCGATGGCTTCCTGTTCGGTGAGGGCGATACGTTCCAGACCGACAATGCGATGCGCACCCTGACTGCCGGCGGATTGCTCGGCATGGGGCCGGGGGGCGGCACGCGCAAATTCGGCCTTCCCGAACCGCACACTGATTACATCTTCTCGGTTATCGGCGAAGAGTTTGGGCTGATCGCCTGCGTCGCCATTGCCCTGCTGTACGCGGCAATCGTCGCCCGCGTCCTGGTGAAGCTGCTCGATGAGGAAGACACGTTCGCGATCCTCGCGGCGGCCGGGCTGGTGATTCAATTCGGCCTGCAGGCGCTGATCAACATGGCGGTCAATGTTCAGATCGCCCCGTCGAAGGGCATGACCCTGCCATTCATCAGCTATGGCGGAAGTTCCATGCTCGCGCTGTCGATCGGCATGGGATTGCTGCTCGCGTTCACCCGGCGAAATCCGTATCTGACGCGCTCCCCCTATGTCGTGAAATGGAGCGGCGAGTGTCTTCCGGGATGAACTTCGTACTCGCTGCCGGCGGGACCGGCGGTCACATGGTCCCCGCTCATGCGCTGGCCGCGGAGCTTAAGTCGCGCGGCCATGGGGTCGCCCTCATCACGGATGAGCGGGGCGCGAAAATCCCCGGATTGTTCGAGGATGTTCCCGCTCATGTGCTTCCGGCGGGCAGGCTGACCCGCAGTCCACTTGGGCTGTTGCGCGGCGTCCGCTCGGTCGTCGCGGGGCGCAGCCAGGCGCGCAAGCTGTACCGGGAACATAAGCCTGATGCGGTGGTCGGGTTTGGCGGTTATCCCGCGTTTCCAGCGTTGATTGCCGCAACCTCGCTGCGGGTGCCGACCGTGCTGCATGAGCAGAATGCGGTGCTTGGCCGGGTCAACCGATTGCTCGCCGGCGAGGCGACCGCGATCGCAACGGCTTATGAGCGAGTTGAGCGGCTTGCCGCCAAGCACAAGGACAAGGTGGTGCTGGTCGGCAATCCGGTGCGGGAGACGATTGCACGGCTCGGCGAGGCGCCCTTTCCGCCGTTCGATTCGCTTGCGCCACTTCGCATCCTGGTCACCGGCGGAAGCCAGGGCGCGACTGTTCTGGGCAAGGTGGTACCGGAGGCGATGGCGCTGCTTGAGCCATCCCTTCGCCGACGTCTGCAGATCACACAGCAGTGCCGGCCGGAGGACATCGAGCCGGTGCGCAATCGCTACTCGGTCCTCGGGGTCCCCGCCGAGCTCACGACCTACATCGCGGACATGCCGTCCCCGGGCGCCACCGACGACCATCAGAGCGCCAATGCGCGCGAAATGGCGCGCGCCGGCGGGGCGCGGATGATCGCCCAGCCGGATTTCACTCCGGCGACATTGGCGCGGCAGATCGAGGTGTTGGCTGCTGATCCTGAAGCACTGGGCAACGCTGCCGCTCGAGCCCTGTCGGTCGGCCGCCCGTGGGCCGCCAGCGATCTTGCTGATCTGGTCGAGCGGGTCGCCGGGCGCCAATCCCCGATCGTAGTCGGCCCCGCGATCACTCGCGAACGACCGGCGCGCTACGCCCAAGGGGTGCCCGCGTGAAGGCATTGGGTACGGACATTGGAACGATCCATTTCGTCGGGATCGGCGGGATCGGCATGTCCGGAATCGCGGAGGTGATGCACCAGCTCGGCTACAAGGTCCAGGGCAGCGATGTCGCAGACGGCTATGTCATCGAAGGGCTGCGCAAGGCGGGAATTCCGGTCAGCATCGGCCACAGGCCAGAGAATCTCGGCGACGCCGCGGTGGTCGTCTGCTCGACCGCGATTGGCAATGACAACCCCGAAATCGAGGCTGCAGCGGAACGGCGGCTGCCGCGCGTTCGGCGGGCGGAGATGCTCGCCGAGCTGATGCGCATGCAGCGGACGATTGCGGTCGCCGGCACCCATGGCAAGACGACCACCACCTCGATGATCGCCGCTATGCTCGACGCCGGCGGCATCGATCCGACGGTTATCAATGGCGGCATCATCAATGCTTATGGCTCGAACGCCCGCCTCGGCAGCAGCGATTGGATGGTGGTCGAAGCCGACGAAAGCGACGGCAGCTTCCTGCGGCTTGATGGGCAGATCGCGGTCGTCACCAATATCGATCCCGAACATCTCGACCATTATGGCAGCTTCGAGCGGGTCAAGGACGCCTTCGTCGAGTTCGTCGAGAATGTGCCCTTCTACGGTCTGGCGGTGATGTGCGTCGACCATCCGGAAGTGCAGAACATTCTGTCCCGAATTCGCGACCGAAGGATCGTGACCTACGGCTTCTCAGCTTTGGCGGACATTCGGGCCGACGCCATGCAGAGCGATGCCGCAGGGTCCACCTTCGATGCGGTCGTTCGGGTCAGCGATGAGGAGCGGCGGGTGATCGAGGGCATCCGCCTGCCGATGCCTGGCCGTCACAATGTTCAGAATGCGCTCGCGGCAATCGCGGTGGCAATCGAGCTTGGACTAGACGATTCCAGGATCGCGCGGGGCTTCGAGCGGTTCGGTGGGGTGAAGCGCCGCTTCACTCGCGTCGGCGAAGTCGACGGGGTGGTCGTGATCGATGATTATGGTCATCACCCGGTCGAGATCCGGGCTGTTCTCGCCGCCGCCCGCGACGCGGTTCAGGCGGGGGATGCCGGCGGGCGCGTGATCGCAATCGTCCAGCCGCACCGCTACACACGCCTGGCAGCGCTCATGGAAGACTTTCAGAACGCCTTCAACGACGCCGACGTCGTGCTTGCGGCGCCGGTCTACGCGGCTGGTGAGGAGCCGGTTGAGGGTGTCGATAGCGCTGCGTTGGTAGAGGGGTTGCGGTCACGCGGCCACCGCAACACGCGTGAGGTCGCCGACGCGGCTGAGGCTGCGTCGCTGCTCAAAGATCTGGCCGCGCCGGGCGATATGATCATCTGCCTTGGCGCCGGCGACATTACAAAATGGGCGGCTGGGCTGGCTGACGGAATTCGCCAGGCGAGGACCGCGCGATGAGTGCGGTCAAAATCCTCGACAAGGTTCGCGGCAAGCTCACGCCCAACGCACCCCTTGCTCCACTGGTGTGGTTCAAGAGTGGCGGAAGCGCCGAATATCTGTTCGAGCCTGCTGACGTGGACGATCTCGTCGCCTTCCTGAGGCAGCTGGAGCCGAATGTTCCGATCATGGGCCTCGGTTTGGGCTCTAACATGATTGTCCGGGACGGCGGTGTCCCAGGCGTCGTCGTCAGGCTCGGCAAGCCGTTCGCGAAGGTAGAACGTCTGGATTCCACGACTCTACGCTGCGGCGGCGGAGCGTCGGGAATCCTCGTGTCGTCAGCGGCGCGAGATGCCGGGATCGGTGGGCTTGAGTTTTTGCGCTCGATCCCAGGGACCGTCGGCGGGTTTGTTCGAATGAACGGCGGCGCCTATGGCCGAGAGGTCAAGGACGTCCTGGTTGAGTGCAACGTGGTTCTCCGGTCTGGCGAACAGATGACCCTAGACGTTGCGGAGCTTGGCTACAGCTATCGTCACAGCGAGCTTCCGGACGGCAGCATCGTGGTTAGCGCAACCTTCCGCGGCAAACCGGCCGATCCAGCGTCCATCCAGGCGGAAATGGACCGGATCGCGGATGAGCGGGAAATGTCGCAACCGCTGCGGAGCAAGACCGGCGGGTCAACCTTTAAGAATCCTTCGGGCCACAAGGCATGGCAGTTGGTCGACCGGGCAGGATGCCGCGGACTGACCATTGGCGCTGCGCAAGTCTCGGAAAAGCATTGCAACTTCCTGCTCAACCTCGGTAGCGCGACCAGTGCCGAGATCGAGGCCTTGGGCGAGGAGGTGCGCCGGCGGGTGCTGGCAGATTCAGGCGTTCAGCTGGAATGGGAAATCCAGCGGGTAGGGGTAAGCAGCCGCAATGGGTGAGATCGACAAGTCTCTGCACGTCGTGGTGCTGATGGGCGGCTGGTCCTCGGAGCGCGAAGTGTCGCTGATGAGCGGCAACGGCGTTGCCGACGCACTGGAGCAGCGCGGCTGGACCCGAATCACCCGGCTCGACATGGGCCGCGACCTGCCGCAGCGTCTCGCCGAATTGGCGCCTGATGTCGTGTTCAATGCGCTCCATGGCACGCCGGGCGAGGACGGAACCGTCCAGGGCCTGCTCGATTTGATGGGCATCCGCTACACGCATAGCGGAGTGACGGCGTCAGCAGTCGCGATCGACAAGGAACTCACCAAGCGCGTGCTGATCCCCGGCGGAATCCGGATGCCGGACGGCTATGTCGTGGACAGCGAAATCCTTTTCGAGCGCGATCCGCTTCCCCGGCCCTATGTCCTGAAGCCCGTGAACGAAGGCTCATCCGTCGGCGTCGCGATCGTGACCCAAGAGGGCAACTACGGCCATCCGATCGGGCGCGATTGCGAAGGTCCGTGGCAGCATTTCCGGCAGTTGCTCGCGGAGCCGTTCATCCGCGGCAAGGAGCTGACGGTGGCCGTGCTCGCCGGCAAGCCGCTCTGTGTCACCGAGCTGCGGCCGAAAGCCGGCTTCTACGACTTCGACGCCAAATACACCGAAGGCATGACCGAACATGTCTGTCCGGCGGAGATTCCGGACGAGGTCGCCAACCAGGCGATGCTGCAGGCCGCCGAGGCTCATCGCATTCTCGGCTGCCAGGGCGCTTCGCGATCGGACTTCCGGTGGGACGACCAGCTTGGTCTGTCTGGCCTGTTCCTGCTGGAGGTGAACACACAGCCGGGAATGACCCCACTAAGCCTCGTTCCAGAGCAGGCCAAGCAGTGCGGAATCAGCTACGGCGAGCTGGTCGAACGAATTCTCGCGGAGGCGCTGTGAGCAGCAAGAGGCGCCGCACCAGGAAGGCGACGCAAGCCTCTTCAACATCGGCTGTCTCCCGGTGGGCTCTGGCCGGAGTGGTTGCGGCTCTCGGTGTCGCTGCATTGATCCTGTTCCAAGTGCCCGCTTTCCTTGGCACCAAGACTGGCGAAGCACTTGGCGATGCCGGATTCACGGTGCGCAGGGTTGACGTGAAGGGGATCCAGCAAATGGACAGCGCGCCGGTGTACCGGATCGCGTTTGATCAACGCTCCATGGCGATGCCGCTCGTGGATGTGTCCGACATCCGCGAGCAGCTGTTGCGCTATGGCTGGGTCCGCGACGCTCGCGTGTCGCGGCGCCTTCCGGATACGCTGGTGATCGACATCGTCGAGCGCCAGCCAGCGGCGCTGTGGCAGCATCAACAGCAGCTTGCCCTTATTGACGAAGAAGGCGTGGTCCTGGAGCGTCTCCCGATCGACCGCATGCCCGACCTGCCCCTCCTGATCGGGCCGGATGCCAACCGCCAGGCGGTCGAGCTCAACCGCTTGTTGGCATCGGTTCCGACGCTGAAGCCGCAACTGGCCTCCGCCACCTGGGTCGGTCGCCGCCGCTGGGACCTGCAGTTCGCGTCCGGAGAAACGGTGGCTCTCCCGGAAGGGCGCGACACGGCCAGCGACGCTCTGTCCCGGTTCGCGAAGGTGGACAAAGCCAATGGCCTGCTTGGCCGCGGGCTGGTGCGTTTCGATCTGCGAATCCCGGGCAAGATGGTGGTTCGCCTGCCCCGCACTCCGGGCGAACCGATCCAGCAGCCGGTCGAGAGCTGATCGCCACGATGGCTGCACCTGTCGATCGTCCGATCTACACCGTTCTCGATATCGGCTCCTCGAAGGTCGGAGCGATGATCGTCACGCGCGAAGGCGAGGACCGGCTACGGGTGCTCGGCACCGGCCAGCGTGAAAGCCGGGGCGTCAAGCGCGGCTACGTCACCGATATGGAGGCGACGGAAGTCGCTGTTCGCCAGGCCGTTGAGCAGGCCGAGCGCATGTCCGGTCACAACATCGACGATGTGTGGGCCAGCTTCGGCGCGGGCGGACTGATCAGCGACGTTGCTAATGTCGAGGCTGAGCTCGGTGGTCACCAGATCGTCCAATCCGACATCGACGAGCTGCTCCGTCACGGGCGCGAGGCGATCGATCGCAATGGCCAGGTGGTGCTGCACGCGCATCCCGCGCTCTACACGCTGGACGACGTGGAGGGCGTCAAGCAGCCGATCGGGCTTCACGCCCACAAGCTCGGAGTCGATATCCATGTTGTCGCCGCGGACCTCGCACCGCTTCGCAATGTCGATCTCACCATCCGCTCTGCGCACCTTGGGGTGCGCGCCATTGTCGCGTCCCCTATGGCGGCAGCGATTGCCTGCCTGACAGCGGAGGAGCGCGAGCTCGGCGTGGCGCTGGTCGAGCTTGGGGCAGAGGTGACCAACATCTCGCTCCACGCGGGGGGGATGCTTGTCGGCCTTCGTTCGATCCCGATCGGCGCCAAGGACATCACCGACGATATCGCCTCCGCCTTTGGAGTCCGGCGCCGCGATGCGGAGCGGATGAAATGCTTCCATGGCTCAGCCATGACCAGTCCGCGCGACAATCATGAGATGATCGAAGCCCCGCAGGTGGGGGCCGAAGATAGTCCCGAGCCTGCCCGGATCACTCGCGCGCAACTAATGACCGTGATCCGTCAGCGGGTCGAGGAACTGACCAGCGGAATTGAGCTGGCCCTGAAGAGCCTAGGCTTTACGGGCCCGGTCGGGCGGCAGGTTGTGCTGACCGGCGGTGGGGCCGAGCTCAAGAACATCGCCGACTATATGCAGGGTGTTCTCGGCCGAGCGGTCCGCGTCGGTCGCCCGAAGACCATCGCCGGCTTGCCGGATGCTCATAGCGGACCCGCTTTTTCGGCGCTGGTCGGGTTGGCCTACATCGCTGCGTCTGGCACTGGAGACATTCGCGACCTTGCGCTTGGTGAGGTCCGCGAACGCAAGCCGGCACCCGGCCTGATCGGCCGGATGATCGCCGCGATGCGGGGCGGATTTTAAGCCCGCAGGGCGGCGCGGCTCGGCCACTGAGTCTTCCATGTCACTCCGGACCGGAAATTTTTTGGAATCGTTAACTTTTTCGCTTGGGTCCGGGATTCGGATCGTGCAAGATTCGCTCTTCACAGCTTGGCGTTTTGGCTGACCAGGGGGGATTGGCGATGAGCATCGAACTTCTACGCGGCGGCGATGTCGACGAACTTCGCCCTCGGATCAGCGTGATCGGCGTCGGCGGCGCCGGCGGAAACGCCATTGCAAACATGATCCGCGCCGATGTGCAGGGCGTCGACTTCCTTGTCGCGAATACCGACGCGCAGGCGCTCAACGCGTCTCTTGCCGAGCGGCGGATTCAACTCGGGCTCAAGATCACGCAGGGGCTCGGTGCGGGCTCGCGTCCGGAAATTGGCCGGGCCGCGGCGGAAGAGACCATCGCCGAGGTGGAGCGGGCGCTCGACGGTTCGCACATGTGCTTCATCGCGGCCGGCATGGGCGGCGGCACAGGCACCGGCGCCGCTCCGGTCATCGCCAAGACCGCGCGGGACCGTGGGATTCTGACTGTGGGTGTCGTGACCAAGCCGTTCGCATTCGAAGGCGCTCGCCGCGGGCGGTCTGCCGAAGCGGGCATCGAAGAGCTTCAGCAGCATGTCGATACGCTGATCGTCATCCCCAACCAGAACCTGTTCCGCCTCGCCAATTCGGACACGACCTTCAAGGAGGCGTTCCAGATGGCCGATGAGGTGCTGCAGCAGGGTGTTCGCGGAATCACCGACCTGATGGTCATGCCAGGCCTTATCAACCTCGACTTCGCTGACGTTCGATCGGTGATGGGCGAGATGGGCAAGGCGATGATGGGCACCGGCGAAGCCTCCGGTGACAATCGCGCAATCGAAGCCGCCGAGAAGGCGATCTCCAATCCGCTGCTCGACGGAGTGTCGATGAAGGGCGCCAAGGGCGTGATCATTTCGATTACCGGCGGCGAGGACATGCGCCTGATGGAGGTCGACGAGGCCGCCAGCCATATCAAGGAGCTGGTCGACCCCGACGCCAATATCATCTGGGGCTCCGCCTTCAACAACGATCTGGAGGGCAAGATCCGCGTCTCGGTCGTTGCTACCGGAATCGAGGCTGAGGCCGCCACCAACACCCAGCCGGGCAAGGTCTTCACCTTCCCGACTGCGCAGGCGCCACGCACGGCGACGCCGACCCAGACAGTTTCGACGGCTGCTCCGGCTCCTGCACCAGTCACGCCCCCGACGGCCTCTCCGTCGGATGACTCCCTGCCGCTTGAGCTTACTGCCGAAGAGGAGGGTGCCGACGAGACCGAGCTATTGCTCGACAGCGACGATATCCTCACGACTCCGGTTGGTGCGCCGCCGATCTCGCCGCCGGCGGAGGATGAGGATTCCCTGGGGAATGACACACGCCCCTGGGCAAGCGAGGAAGCGGAGCGGCCGCGCATCGCTCGTGAGAGCGGCACATTGTTCGAACGCATGTCGAACATTGCGCGTGGTGCCTCCAAGGCGCAGATCGATGAAGAGCCGGCGCCCCTGGTCCGGCGCGATCCGATCGATATTCCGCGGTTCCTCAATCGGCAGAATAACCAGTAGCGCAGAACCGGCCGGCCCGGCTGGTCGTTCGGTCCGCACCGTCTGTCGCCGAGACGAGCAAGCAAGCTTTGCGCAAGCTATCCTGTGGCATAGCTGGGCCCATGCTAGCTCTTCTAATGCGTTACGGCGGCCGTGCCGGTGCTTTGCTCTGTGCTGCGCTGGTCGTCACGGCCGGGCCAGTTGCCGCTCAGGCGGTGACGGAAACCCCGGCTTCCGCCCTATCCCGGCACGTTCGCACACTCGCGACCCAGCCTCGCAGCTATACCGCGCTCATGGGGGCTGGTCAGGCCGCGCTTGAGTTGGGCGATGCGCAAGCGGCGATCGGGTTCTTTGGGCGCGCCGAGGAAAGCTATCCGACCAGCCCGATGCCGAAGGCTGGAACCGCGGCAGCGCTGGTGGCGATGGGCGAGGCACGTGCAGCCTTGGGCTATTTTGCCGAGGCGCAAAGACTTGGCGCCAATGTCCTGACCATCGCCTGCGATCGGGGTCTGGCCTATGACCTGGTCGGGGATCAGTATCGTGCTCAGGCGGATTATCGCTACAGTCTCAACGGTCACAAGCGCGACGAGGCACGGCGCCGCTTGGCGCTGAGCCAGGCCATCAGTGGCGATCGAGCGGGCGCGATGGCGACGCTTGACCCGCTGCTGGTCCGACGTGACCCTGCAGCGTCGCGGGCGCGCGCGTTCGTTCTGGCGCTCACCGGAGATGTTGCGGGAGCGCGCAGGGTCGTGGAAGTCGCGATGCCGGGCTCCGCTGCACATATGGAGCCTTTCCTGCGACGCCTTAGCGGACTCCGCGCGGACCAGAAGGCCGCAGCCGTTCACTTCGGGCAGATGCCGCCGCAGGTGTCGACCGGGGTCGGTGGACCGGCAAGCTTCGTTGCTCCATCGCCCGCGACCCCCGTTGCACTCGCGCCGCCGACTGCAAAAACGGTCCCACTTTCTCCCGCCCCTCCGCCGGTTGCGGTCCTCCCACCGGCTGCACCGGTTACGGCGGCCCCGTCAGCTCCAGCGATTGCCATCGGCCCTCCTGCGCCAAAGCAGCCGACAACGCTGCCGGCGGCCCGGATTGACCCGGCGGCTCCGCTGCCGATGAGCGGTGACCGTCTAAGCGAAATCGATCGGCTACTCGCGACGACGCCGGAGGCGCCAGCGGTCGAGCCGAGCGCGCGAATAGGGGGCAGCAGGGCCAGCGCACGGCGAGTTTCGGTTAAGCTGGCAAATCTGAGTGATCCGCCAAAGGCCGTGGCTTCATCGTCCCGGCGGCATTGGGTGCAGCTCGCCGGCGGCGCGAAGGCCGATCGCTTGCCGACCGAATATGAGCGGATCAAAGCCCGGAAGCCAAAGCTGTTCAAGGGCAAGTTTGCGCACGTGGCGGAGCTTAAGGGTTGGTCGCGCCTGCTGATCGGCCCATTCAAGACCGAGGAAGCTGCTCAGGAGTTCGTCAACGAACTTGCCGGAGCGGGCATCAAGACGTTCACCTGGACCAACCCAGTCGGCCAAGCGGTCGAAAAACTCGCGGCGAAATGACGGTTCCGCCCGGGGTCGCCGCAAGCCCCACGAGATCGCGCGGCCGGGCTTATCTTGAACCAGACTCGGGCCCGCGCGGCCCGCGTGACATCTTCCAGCGCGACCGCGACCGGATCATCCATTCAATTGCCTTTCGCCGACTGCGCTCGAAGACGCAGGTGTTCGTCGCTCCGGACGGCGATCATTTTCGGGTGCGGCTCACCCACAGTTTGGAGGTCGCTCAAGTCGCCCGCACGATTGCCCGTGCACTTGGCTTGAATGAGGACCTGACCGAGGGGCTGGCGCTTGCGCATGACCTTGGTCATCCCCCCTTCGGTCACGGGGGGGAACATGCCCTGAATGCGGCGATGAGTGATGCGGGAGGATTCGACCACAACGCTCACACCCTGCGTCTGGTGACCAGGCTCGAGACGCCATATCCCGGATTTGATGGGCTCAATCTTAGTTGGGAGATGCTGGAGGGGCTCGCCAAGCATAATGGGCCAGTCAGCGCGCCGACCTGGGCGCTTGCGCAAGCAAACTCGGCATTCGATCTTCAGCTCGACAGCTGGCCGAGCCTGGAGGCGCAGGTCGCTGCCGTGGCTGATGACATCGCCTATGACAATCACGACATCGATGATGGACTTCGATCCGGACTCCTGGACCTGGAGGAATTGCTCGAGCTGCCACTGGTGAAAGCGCAATGGGACGCGATTGAGCAGCGCTACCCGGGATTACCTCTTGAGAAGAAACAACGGGCGCTGGTCCGCGACCAGATCGGGACGATGGTCGGCGATGTGCTGGAGGAAACGCGCAGGCGGATCGCGGACTTCGGTGTGAATTCATCCGATGACGTGCGTGCTGCGGGTCGTCCGCTGGTGGGTTTCTCGAGCGAGATGGCCGGGAGCGAGCGCGAGCTGAAGCGCTTCCTCTATGACACACTCTACAACAGCGCAGCGCTGATGCCGATCCGCGTGGAGACTCAGAAGATCGTCTCCAATCTGGCGGCAGCCTATCGAGCAGACGCCAGCCTGCTGCCAGCCGGTTGGCTGCGCGAGGGATCGGATGAGGTTACGACCGTGCGGACGCTCGGTGATTTCATCGCGGGCATGACCGATCGCTATGCGATCGCCCGTCATGAGGAGCTGATTGGCCCGGTAACCTTGCCCGACCGATTCTAGTCGCGGTCGGGAGCACCGAGCGGAAAGAATGGGCGGAATGGCCGCGCCTCGTCGATCGCCCGAGCAAAGGAAGGGCGCTCGTTCAGCCGCTTGCGATAAGCGATGAGCTTCGGACAGTCGCTCGGGATGGGATGAACCCAATCGGCATAGAAGAGTGATGGCCCGGCGGCGCAATCGGCGAGGCTGAAATCGCCGCTGCAAATCCACCGATCGTCGGTGAGTCGGGTCTCTAGCCAGGCGTAGCTTTTCTCAAGCAGCGCGTGGGCGTCGGCGACTCCGCGCGGATCACGCTCATCCCCCTGGCGGAGCGCATCGGCCACGATGCGCTGCATCGGGGTCATGACATAATTGTCGAAGATGCGGTCGAACATCCTCACGTCGAGCGCCGCGCGGGGATCACTGGGGATGAGTCGCGGCTTGGGCCGCGCCAGGTCGAGATGTTCGATGATGATCGTTGCCTCGACGATGAGTTTTTCATCGTCGAGCAGGATCGGGAAGCGCCCGATCGGCCAGAGATCTCCGAACTTGGCGGCGTTCTCCGGATGATCGGGAGAGACGATGCGATAATCAAACGCGAGCCCCTTCTCATAAAGGGCGATCAGCGCCTTCTGGCAGTAGGACGAGAATGGATGAGCGTAGAGCGCAAGCGACATCGAAAACCTCTCCGGGTCAGCATGCTGGGTAAGATAGACCGCTGCGCCTAGGCAATCAGCGAGAGCGCAGAACTGTGTTGCTTGCGATGGGCCGTCAACTCTGATCTTCTGATCAGGCGCAAGGCGAATGGCCGTCAATGACGGCTCGCCCGCTCCAGCGGAGACTATCATGGTCAAATCAAACGCGTTTATCCCGGTCGTCCCGCCTCAGCCGATCCAGGAAATTTTCACCGATGATGAGAATCAAAGGCTGTTCAACGTTATGCGGACGCGTGGTCCGTGGCGGACGATCGCTGGACGCTACTTCAAGACGGCAGAGGAACTGCTTGCGGTCAGTTCACGTCCTGCTGGCGACGGCGAGACGCTCAGTCTCTCGGATTTCCTGACTCCGGCCTTCCGTGGCTTCTTCGGCAATAACGGCATGGTCTATGAGGATGAAGTTCACGACATCTTTTACAGCAAGAAGCTGATCGACCTCGTGAAGGCCATGCATGGCGCCAAATACGGCGCCCCATACCTGTTCCAGTTCAACATCCTCGGACCCAGTCACGGCAAGGATCCCGGTCATTTCGACGGCGGCAGCTGGCGAGGAGTCGATCCCACGAATACCTCCGCATGGCTGCTGAGCGTGATGGCAAAGTCCGGCCTGTTCGATCGGTGGGCGGTGAAGGCGGGTCAGGTCATCTCTTACTACTACCGCAGCGACGTTGACGGAGGCTTCACCTACTGGCCTGATGGGCCAACTGCTCCGCCCCAGCGGATCAGCCCGCCGTTCTGGAACAACGGACTTGTGGCGGACAATCAGCGCATGTTCCACCGCGGCGAGGCCTGTGGTCCCCGCGACAAGCGCGACCCGTCCCCGGCCCTGGCACTGAGCTCAACGATCGAGGGTGACGGCGAAGATTCTTGGGTCGTGAAGACAGACGGGAAGCCGATTGCACGCTATCCCGACGAGGATATGCGGATCCTCTTCCACTATGATGCGCATGTGTTCGAAGACATGGCGGACGTGAAACGCTATTTCGATCACACCGACGATCTCACGCGCGACATGGTGTTCGAGATGCTCATCGCCGATCTGCGCGCCCGCGGGGTGATTTTCGAGATGCCGAGCGACCCGCTCAACGATCCGGCCTTCATTGCAGTGCTCACGAAGACCCACGATGTGCGGCCGGCCAGCTACCCTGCCGAGGCGATGCCGGAGTGGTATGCTCCCGCCGCCTGATGGTAATCGCTGGCCCGTGACGGGGTGAGCTTGCTGCGCTAGAGGCGCGGCACTTCTGCACATTTTGGTGACCGCACTTGAGCCTCTACGCCCGCTATTCCGCCCTACTTGATGACGTTCTCAGCGGCTTGGAGGAAGCGGACCTTCTTCCTGCCGGCCTGAATCGATCTGCGGTGACGGTCGAGCCCCCGCGCGACCCGTCGCACGGCGATCTCGCTACCAACGCCGCCATGGTGCTCGCGAAGGGAGCTGGCAAGAACCCGCGGGCTTTGGCCGAGGCGATCAAGCCGGAACTCGCTGCACTGCCGGGAGTGGTCGGAGTCGAGGTCGCCGGGCCAGGCTTCATCAACCTGCGGTTGGCACCGGATGCATGGCGGTCGGAGCTCCGCACGATCATCGCCGAGGGTGATGATTACGGCCGGTCGGATGTCGGCAAGAACGAGCGCGTCAACGTCGAATATGTCTCCGCGAACCCGACCGGGCCGATGCACATGGGGCATTGCCGCGGCGCGGTGGTCGGTGATTCGCTTGCGCGGCTCCTCGAAGCCGCAGGCTTTCGCGTGACCAAGGAATATTACGTCAATGATGCTGGCAGCCAGGTGGACACGCTCGCCCGCTCCGCCCACCTGCGCTATCGCGAGGCATTGGGGGAGGAGATCGGCGGGATCCCGGAAGGCCTCTATCCCGGCGATTATCTGCAACCGGTTGGAACATTGCTTGCTGCGGAGTTCGGCGACAGGTTCGTGGATCAGCCGGAGAGCGAATGGCTAGAGCTGTTCAAGCAGAAAACGGTCGCTGCGATGCTGGACCTGATCCGCCATGATCTCGGGCTGCTCGGCATCCACCATGACCATTTTGCGTCGGAGGCCGCACTCCAGCAGTCAGGCGCGGTGGATCAGGCGCTGGAGCTGCTTGAGCAGTTGCATGCGCGCCAGAACATGATTG
>CAMLKX010000005.1 GCA_946480515.1 uncultured Sphingomonadaceae bacterium
TCGACCAGCACCGGAGTCTCGCCGGCCGGATTGAGGTCGAGGAACTCGTCGCGCCGCTCCCACGGATTCTCGCGCACCAGCTCATGGCTGACGCCCTTCTCGCCGAGCACGAGCCGGACCTTGCGGGAAAAGGGACAGAGCGGGAATTGGAACAGCTGCCACATCGCGGTGGAGCTTTAGCGCCGCGCCGGGGCTAGTCCACCACGCAGTTTAGCGGCGCGGATAATCGGGCCGCGGAATGTTGGCAGCGGCGCGGGCCAGCTCCTCCTCCAGCCCTTCCATCGCCTTGGTGAGAGCGGGCAGCGAGCGGGCCATCGCGGTCATGCCGGCCTTCATTGCCTCCCGATTTTGAGCGACGTCCTGCTGAAGCTCACGCTCGGCGTCCGGTCCGGCGAGATCGCGCACCGTCTTGGTGCGGTCTTCAGGGCGGACGGGCCGCTGCTCGATCGCCGCTTCAACTTCTCCGACCGGAATGTTCATGAACGCCTTGGACAGGGCGCCAATCGTGCTCGTGACATGATCGAGTGTTTTGGGATCGGTGAGCTCCGGCGGGATCGCGGGCGCGGGCGCAGGTGTCGAAGGCGCGGGGCTTTGCTCGGCCTGGGCGGGAGCAGCCGTCAAGGCTGTGGCGATCAGCGCCAGGGTGACACGCATCGGACGACCTTCGATCGAAAGGCGGATCAGCATAGTCTGCGCTCCTTGCCTGAAGCTGAATGCGCCTTTCGCTCAGCGCGCCGCCAGCCAGGCGAGCGCCGCCGCGCCGGCCGCGATCCGGTACCAGCCGAACGGTACGAAGCCGTAGCGAATGATAATCGCCATGAACGCCTTCACCACCGCAACCGCGACTACGAACGATACGAACGCGCCGAGCGCAATATAGCCCATCTCATTCGCGGCAAGCTGATCGCCGTGCTTGTAAAGCTGGAGCACGGTCGCTCCGGTCAGCGTCGGGATCGCGAGGAAGAAGCTGAACTCCGCGGCGGTCTTGCGATCCACTCCGAACGCCATCGCTCCGAGGATGGTCGCTCCCGATCGGCTGACGCCGGGGATCATCGCGAGGCACTGCACCAGCCCGACCAGCGCGGACTGCTTGAACGTCACCCCCGCCACCCCGCCCGATTCTCCAGGCCGGGCCAGCTTTTCGATAATCAGGATGGCGACGCCGCCGATGATCAGCGACCAGGCGACGACAGTGGCGCTGCCCAGCAGCGTTTCGATGTAATCGCCGAATGCCAGGCCGATGACCACGGCTGGAACAAAGGCGACGATCAGGTTGCGGGTGAAGGCGATGGCCGACGGAGCCCCGTGGAACAAGCCGACCAGCACATCGCGGAACGTGCGCCAGTAGAGCACGAGAATCGCGAGGATCGCTCCGGGCTGGATGGCGATGTTGAACAGTGCCCAGCGGTCGGCATCAAACCCGAGCAATTCGGTCGCGAGGATCAGGTGCCCGGTGGACGATACCGGAAGATATTCGGTGACGCCCTCGACGATGCCGAGGATGATGACGAGCAGAAGGACGGGCACGGGTCAGGCGTGAGCCGAAGGTTGGCGCGGCGCGAACCGTCCGCCCTTGCGGAAGCGGCTGAGCCAATCCGGCGCAACGGCGGCAAGTGGCGTCGGAGCGATCCCGAACGCTTCCAGCCCCGGCGCCCCGGACGAGGCGACGTTATCGTGCTGCAGCATCTTCCATTGGTCGCGGGTCAGCGGTGCTCCGGGGAGGAAGCCGAGCAGGGACATGGCCTCGCCAATCGCGTCCGGAACATCGACGAGGTCCGGCGTCTTCCCGGCCATGGTTGCCACGGCCTGGTTGAATTCCCGCATGGTGAGCACCTCCGGCCCGGCAATCTCATAGGTCTTGCCGCCGTGGATTTTCGGGTCGAGCGCTGCCGCGGCGATCGCCTGTCCCAGGTCTCCGACATAGACGGGCTGGAAGCGGCTGTTCGGCCGAATGACCGGCAGGATCGGGAAGCGCGCCATTCCCGCGAAGCGGTTGGTGAACTGGTCCTCGCGGCCGAACACGACGCTGGGGCGAATGATGGTTGCGTTCGGGAATGCCGACCGAACCGCCAGTTCGCCAAGCCCCTTGGTCCGGCCATATTCGGAGCCGCTGTCCGGATCGGCGCCGATCGCAGAGACGTGGACGAACGCCGACGCTCCCTCGCGAGCCGCTGCTTCCGCCGCGATTCGCGGCCCCTCGACATGAACGGCGTTGAGGTCGCCTCCGAAGGTCCCGACCAGGTTGATCACCGCGTGAGCGCCGGCGATGGCGGGGACGATGGTTTCGGGACGGGTGAAGTCGCTGCGGACCGCAGCGACCTGTCCCACTCCGCCGAGTGGCTGTAGGTACCAGGCGCGCCGCGGATCACGTTCGGCCGCGCGCAGCCGAACGCCGGCCTTCAGCAGAGCTTCGCAGACGTAGCGACCGATGAAGCCGCCGGCGCCGAACACGGTAACAATGCGCTCTCGATGGTCGATCATGCTGCCCGCCTAACCATTGCCGGAGCGCGTTGACAAGGCGGGGCCGGCGTTTGGCTTCAGCCGGGTGTCGGTTCAACGGTTGACAAGCCAGCGGCGCCCAGCCACATCGCGCGCCCTACCGAATTGATCCCTTCTGACGTGCCCAGGTGGCGGAATTGGTAGACGCACCAGCTTCAGGTGCTGGCGCTCGCAAGGGCGTGGAGGTTCGAGTCCTCTCCTGGGCACCATTTCCTGACGAATTAGAATGAGCAGAGGCCTTACGCCGGCCCGAATCCGCTGAGCGCGATCTTGCCGATCGTCGCTCCACTTTCGATCAGGCGGTGCGCGGCTTTGAGGGCGGCCGCGGTGATTGGTCCCAAGTCGCTGTTCAGGGTCGATTGCAGCACGCCGGCGTCAACGAGGCGGGCGATCTCCGTCAGGATTCTATGCTGCTCAACCATGTCGCCACTCTCATAGATGGAGCGGGTGAACACGCCCTCCCACGCAACCGTCACCGACTTCTGCCGAAGTCCGACGATGTCCAGGCTTTTCACATCATCGATCATTGCGAGACAGCCCTGGGGAGCGATGATCTTCGCGTATTGGCCAAGGTTGGAGTCGCTCGCCGCAAGACTGGCGATGAAATTCACGGACTTCACCCCAATGGCTTCAAGCCCTTCCGCGAGCGGCTGGCGATGGCTGATGACGTGGTGGGCGCCCATCCGCTTGGTCCACGCCAAGCTTTCCGGGCGCGAGGCAGTCGCGATCACCGTCAATCGGGTCAACTGCCGGGCGAGCTGGACCAGCATCGATCCCACGCCGCCAGCGCCATTGATGATCAGGATCGATTGACCGCTCGAAGGGCCATCACGCGGCACGCGCAGCCGGTCGAACAATAATTCCCACGCCGTCAGCGCCGTCAGCGGCAGGGCGGCGGACTCGGACCAGGACAGGGACTTGGGCTTCGATCCAACAAGCCGCTCATCGACGGTGTGCAGTTCCGAATTGCTTCCCGGCCGATTGATCGTTCCGGCGTAGAAGACCTCGTCGCCGGGCGAGAAGAGCGTGACGTCCGATCCGATCGCTTCCACTGTCCCAGCCGCATCGAACCCGAGGACCATCGGCTGACCTTCGCGCGGCTTCGCGCCTGCACGGACCTTCGCGTCCACCGGGTTGACGGAAACCGCCTCAACACGAACCAGCAGGTCGCGCTTGCCGGGAATGGGGTCCGGGAGTTCGAGATCGATCAGAGAGTCGTCCCGATCGATGCTGCCGCCCTGGGAGAAGCCGACTGCCCTCACCGGGGACCGACCTTCTCCACAGCCTCCTTGCTTGTCGCGCGTGCGGCTCCCGCTGCGCTGCGGCCGGCCCGCCTTCCGGAGAAGATGCAGTCCGCGACGGAAAGGCCGCTGACATAGAGGTTGGAACATATCCCGACCGCGGTTCTCCCGGCGGCATAAAGGCCCGGAATGACGCTGCCGTCCTCGCGGCGCACGCCTCCGCTTTCCTCTTCCACCTTGAGGCCGCCGAGGGTCATCACCGACAGCGGTTCATATTTCGCATCGATCGACATATCGACCGCGTAGAACGGACCGTGCTCGATCGGCTGCAGTTCATCGCCTTCCTTGCCGAACGGGTCGCGCTCGGCTCCGCGAGCTGCGGCATTGTAGTGTCGCACCGTCTCGGCGAAGGCCGCGCGATCAAAGCCCATCTTGTTCGCCAGGCTGTCAAGCGTCCGCGCCTTGACCCGTCCAAGCGCCATCGCAAGCAGCGCCGGATAGCGCTGGAACGGTAGCACCCGGGGGGCGAGCACTTGCTTGCGCGCGAGGCGCACCAGGCGACGGTCGAGGATCAACCACGCCTTGCCGCCATGGTCTTCGACGAGCGGACTCCCGATCGCAGAACCATAGTAGGTCTCATTGACGAACCGCTCACCGCGCCGGTTGACCAGCATGCCCTGTGACCAGGCATGCGGCGGATTAAGGAAGCGCCAGGCGCTCAAGTGATGAAGCAAGTCGACCGCGCCGCCGGCGGTCTGGCCAAGCCGCATGCCCGCTCCTGTATCGCCGGCGGTGCCGTTCGGCATGCCTTCACGATAGCCCGGTGCATAATGCGCGATCATCTCCCGATTGTAGATGTAGCCGCCGGTGCTGAGCACTACGCCACCCTTGGCGCGAACCCGGATCCGTTTGCGCCCTTGCGCTTCCAGGTCACGCGCTCGCTTCAGGAAGGCCTCGCCGCGGGCCCGGGTGAGCCCCGAACCCGGGTAGGATGGCGGTAGTAGCCGAAGCCAGAATTGGCCGCGCTTCTGAAGCCGGGCATGTTCGGGTGCCTCGGGCGCATCTGCCGGAAGGGAAGCCGCTTCCACTCCGACAACGGCTCCGGCTGAATCGAGGACGAGGCGCAGCACTTCGGTATGACGAAGAACTCGAACGCCGGCCTTTTCGGCGGATGCCTCGAGAGGATAATAAAGGCCCGCGCCATAGCCTTCGCCGCTTTTGGTCGGCGGCATGAAGGCGCGGTGACCACGCGGCGCCGGCTTGGCATGGTCTCGGTATGGCCCGCACAGCGAACTGTCCGAGTGATACAGATAATAGGTCGGATCGGGGTAGGACGTCTTGCCCGGGTAGACTCGGCTGGCGAACCGCACGCCATGGCGTTCCATCCAGGCGGCGTCGTCCACACTGCCTTCGCAAAACCGCCGGAGAGTGGCGTCGCTGACCACGCCCTTCGTCTCCATTTGGAGATAGTTGAACATTTGTTCTGCGGAGTCTTCGACACCGGCCTCGCGCTGCGCGGAGGTTCCGCCGCCGGCGTAGAAAATGCCGCCGTTGACCGCCGTTGAACCGCCGCCACCGAAGCGGTCGAGAGCGATCACATGTGATCCCTCTTCGGCGGCCTGGAGGGCGGCACTCACCCCTGCTCCGCCAAGTCCGACGATGACCACGTCCGCGGACTCGTCCCAATGCTCCTGATCGGCCGACCCAATCTTGACCGCCTCTTCGATCGTCGAAAACCAGTCAGGGCTTCCGGGCGTTTCGACTCCCCAATTTCGGTTCATTGCCGCTCCTGCTTGCTCCACTCGATTCCAAGTTCCTATGGACGTTCAGGTAATTCGCCGACAGTGTTTGTAAGCCTGAAGTCATATTAAGCTACAGGAGAGATGATGGACCGCCCGGTGCGCGTCCGCGACCATCCAGGCGCGGCGCTAGTGTGCATTGCGATTTCCGGTATTAATTCGGGCGTCGCCGTCGCGCTGTCCCCCGCCTTGCCGGCATTGGCTCAGGAGCTTGGCAGCGGCAACGACGCCAGATTTGTAGCCCAGATGATTCAGACCGTGCCCGCTCTGGCGATGATCGTGGGATGCGGTGTTGCGGGATACGCTTCGCAGTGGCTGGGACGAAGGATGGTCACCTTCGCTGCGGCACTGCTGTTTACCTTGGCGGGTCTTGCCGGAACCGTGATGCCCGACTTCACGACGCTGGTCGCCAGCAGGGTGCTCCATGGGTTTGCGGCTGGTGTCCTGATTACCACCAGCTATGCGCTGGTCGGCGAGTATTTCGATGGGCCGGCGCGGGCGCGAATGCTCGGCTTCTGCGCAGCGAGCGGTTCGGTTTCATCGATCCTTTTCCTGGTGGCAGCGGGGCCGATGGTCGACGCATTCGGGTGGCGAAGCGTTTTCCTGCTCTTCCTGCCGACCGCAATCCTTCTTCCGTTCATCCTCAGCTCTCTGCATTCCGGACTTCCACCCCGCGAAGAAGGGCAGCCGCTGAGCTGGGGTCCGATTGCAGGTCTGTGGCCGCTGGGGGTTCTCCAGATCGCCTATACGATCGGAATGTACATGTCGGTCATCCAGGTGCCATTTCTGGTAACTGCCAAGGGCATCGCTAGCGGTGCGATGATCAGTGTGCTGGTTGCGACTACGTCCGTCGCAGCGACGATCACCTCATTGCTGTACGGATGGCTGCGACGTTTCCTCAACTTCCAAGGCATGTTCGCGCTGATGTCCGCAGCATTCGGCGCGGGGCTGCTAATCTGCGCGAATGCCGACAATTTGATAATATTCGTCATCGGAGCCCTCGCGCTTGGCGTTGGCGCTGGTTCGGTTGAGCCGACCCTGGTGTCGCGGGCGCTGAACCAAACCCCTGAGGCGCTCCATGACCGGGCGGCCGGCGCCGCCATGGCCACGCTGTTCCTCGGGCAATTCCTCAATCCGGTGGTCGTCGGCCCAGTAGCGGCGTTCGGCGGAGTCGAGTTCGCTGCCGCAACCTTCGGCGTTGCCTACCTCGCGGCGGGTGCGATGTTCATGGCCGCTGTGGTCAGACGTCGCGGGCCGGTGCGGGTGAAAGAACGGGCCGGAGCGCAAGGCTGATCACAATTGAGCAACGGTCCGGTTGAACGGGAGAGCCAGGGTGGAGATTGCAGGGATGAACCAGGGACGAACTTCGCCTCATGCCTGGCGGATGGTGGCGATTGCCTTCCTCGCGCAGAATTTTGCGATCGGCCTGACCTTCGGCAGCTACGGCACGCTCGTTCCACGGATCGAGAGCGATTTTGGCGCGCCGCGATCGCTGAGTACCGCCGGTCTGGCGCTGGTCATCCTCGCGCTGAGCGCATTGGCGCCCGTGCTTGGGGCAGCAATCGGTCGCTTCTCGCTCAAGCGGCTGATGATCACCGGCGCGCTGCTCAGCGCGGCCGGCTATCTGGCATTGGCGTTCGCTGACAACATTTACCTCCTCCTGACTCTCTACGCGCTGGTGATCGGCCCTGGAGCGTTGATGTTGGGTCCGCTGCCGGCTTCAACGCTCATCACCAACTGGTTCGAAGAGGGAAGGGGCAAGGCGCTGGGCATCGTCAACATGCCGGTGCTGATCCTGTTGACGCCGCTGACCTCGGCTGCGCTGGTGACGAGCTATGGCCTGCGTGGAGTTTATTTGACCATCGCGGCTCTGTTCCTGATCCTTGTCCCTCTGCTGTTCTTGATCGTTGATCGTCCTGAGCGGGCCACTGCCGACCACGAGGTGGCGCATGAGGAACTCGCTACGGCCCCGGCCGGGTATCGATCAATGGGCCAGCTGATCAGGCGTCCCCTGCTGTGGCTGGTCTGCACGGCCGTCGGCCTCACGTTCGCGGGCAGCACCATGTTGACGGCACATCTCGTTCCGATGATGGCGGAGCGTCAGATCGACCTGCAGCGTGCGTCACTGTTGTTGGCGGTGCTCGGGGGTTCCGGAATCGCCGGCGCCTATATCTTCGGGTGGTTGGCTGACCGGGTGGGGGCGGGGACTACGCTGGCAGCGAATGCCGCATTCCAAGGCATTCTGTGGAGTATGTTGCTTTTGCCCCTGAGCTATCCGTTGCTGATCCTGCTCGCTGTCCTGCTTGGCGCGTCCGCCGCGGGCATGATCGCACCGCTAGCCTCGATCCTGTCCACCTTGTTCGGCCCTCAAAACTTTGGGAGGACATACGGATTGAACGGGCTGATCAACGCGGTCTTCGTTTTCTCCTCTCCTCCACTCGCCGGATATTTGTTCGAGACGACCGGAAGCTATCGCTCCGCCATCCTGGTGCAGGTCAGCGCATTGGCTGTGGCGACATTCATGTTGATCGCGATTGCCCTGCACGTTCGTCCGGCTCAGGCTCGACGGGTGGCCGATTCATAACTGCCCCGTGCAGGAACAATGCTACCACGGAACGCGCATGTTTTCGCATCGCAGTCGGGCCCGGCAGTGGGGAGCCAAGCAGGAGCCGATCGTGAATCGGCGCCAGGATCATCGCGACGAACAACCGGCTGTGTGCGGTCGATCGCGCTCTTTCCATGCCCTGGTCTTGCAGATAGGCAGCCAATGGTTTGACCATATATTCCTCGCGCACTTGTTGCACGATCGGGGCGATTTCCGGGAACTCGCGCCCTTCACGCGGATACAAAATACCCAAGCCGCGGCTTTCGTCAGTCGACAGGCGAGTCATCAAAGCGAGGGCATAATCCTCGAGTAAGCGTCGAACTGAACCCTTCTCACAAAAGCTGAAGACGGGGAATTGCTGCGCCCCTTTGATCACGCACGCGCGGAACAGCGACGCCTTGTCCCCGTGCCACGAATAGAGGGTGCGTTTAGTGATTCCAGCCGCTGCGGCGATCGCATCCACGGTCGTCGCGCGATAGCCGTCACGGATGAAATGTTCGCGTGCGATTTGAAGAAGGTTGGTCATCCGGTCACGGCTGGAATCGGTCGGCGGACGGCCCCGTGGCGGTTTCATTGTTTGTGTTTGCGCTTCGTCCGTCATTTGCCGCCTCACGTCAAAATCAGCTTGCCTCATTTCAGCGGATAAATATACCAGACAGTATAAAAAAACGAGCGAGTCTGTTGACGCGGCGCGACAGGGCCACTGCACAGAAGTTCAGCTCTACCACGATGCGTTCTCCGTGAAGCAGGAAGCAGTCTCATGACCGATCAGGAAGACATTCGGCGGCAGTCGGCGGAACGCCTTCTTTCCGGCCGGGCGTGGGACGATTATTGTGAAACCATTCGCCGCGCTGGCCATATGGTCGATCAGTTCGGCCCTGAAGCCGACGAACTGGATCGGGCCGAATGGCATCGCTTCATCACCCGCGTCATGCGCATGTCGTTCGAACGGTTTCTCGAAAATTGCGAGCCTGAGCGGCCGCGCCTGCGCGATGCGCCGTGGCGGCAGGGAATCAACTTCCAGTCTCCCGATCAAGACCATCTGATGACCGAGTTCGTCGACGGCCGCCACGAATACCGGATTAACGGCAATCGCGGGACGTTGCCCTATTTCGTCATGGCCTCATGGACCGCCAAGCAGCCGAACAATCTGGGTGCTCGCGAGTGGGCCCAATTGGGGACTCAAGGGCTGAAGGAATTCGATCCCGCAATGCTCCGGACCACTCACTTCCTGCAGAGCGATGCGATCCAATTCGACGCTGATGGGAATTTCGAGGTTATCGTTAGCCAGAAGCAGCCCGAAAATGGCGCGGATTGGCTGCCGATCACGGAAGATTGTGTCGGCCTCCTGGTCCGCACCGTTTATCATCACCGTGACCAGACGGTCGCTCCGGTCATGCGGATCGAGCGCATCGATCAGCCTCAGCCACGCGCTCTTCGCCCGGAGGAGGTCAGTGAAAATCTCGCCAAGGCGGGGCAGATCGTCCTTGGCTATGCCGAGCTGGTCCGCTCCTGGTGGCAGGATAATCTCGGGCGGCGACCCAACCGTATTCGCTTCAGCCGGCAGGTCTACCTCAGCAATGGCGGTGTTCCGGATCGTCATCACGGCTTTGGCACGTGGAAGCGTGAGCCGGGCGAGGCGTTGGTGATCCAATTCAAGCCAATCGAGTGCGACTATTGGATCTTCCAGTTGTGCAACATGTGGCAGGAAAACCTGGACTGCTACGAAGACGGCCAGGGCTATGTCACAAAATACCGGTGCCAGCCGGAAGCGGACGGGTCGATCCGGATCGTGATCGCGGATGAAGACCCCGGAATCGGCGGCAACTGGATCGATCCCTTCGCCCACCGTCACGGCGGCATGAGCCTCAGGTTCATCAAAACAGCGGAAGATCCGCCAGCGGTGATGCTGCACGCAGTGCCGCTGGCGATGCTACGTAAGCACGGTTGGGCTGCGCTCGAAACCGTGGAACCGATCGAAAGCGGCGAGATCACGGATTGAACATGGCGCGGCTCGGCAGCAACGAAACGGTCTTCTGCACGCCGCCCTTTGGAGAGCGGTTCCTCGACTTGATTGAGCCTGCGCACGCCGCAGGATTTAGTGCAATGTCGATCAGCCCGCCGGCAATCTGGGCGCTGCGTGAGAGAGGCGTTGGGCTCACCGAGATCCGGAACAGGCTGGCGGATGCTGGACTGGCGCTGGCGGAAGTTGACGCGATAGTGGCCTGGCTGCCGATCGAAGGACGCAGCTGTTTCCTAGGACCGGATTTCGTGCCGATGCTGTCCAGGCTGAGTCCGGAGGCGGTCATCGCTGATGCCGCCGAACTGGGGGCACGCTCCGTCACCGTGGTCGACATGTTCAAGCCGAACTGCGACGTGGAGCAAGCCGCGGACGCGTTTGCCGGCATCTGCGAGTTGGCGGCGGCGCATGGCCTGCTCGTGCATATCGAGTTCATGGCTGCGGGCGGAATCCCCGACCTCACGACCGCATGGGACATCGTGCGCCGGGCCGGCCAGCCGAACGGCGGGATTACCATCGACACGCTGCATTTCTTCCGCAGCGGCAGCACGCTTGAGCAGCTGCGCGCCGTTCCACCCGAACGGATCATGACCGTACAGCTGGCGGATGCGCCGGCAGCTCCGCCTGCTGATTTGACGACGGAGCTGATGCTCGAACGGCTCAATCCGGGCGAGGGGCAGCTCGATCTGGCGGGGGTGATCGGGGTGTTGGATGAAATTGGCGCTGATGTCCCGATCGGCGTCGAGATCTTCTCCGCCGATCTTCAGTCACGTCCAGTCGCCGCGACGGCAGAGCGATGGATGAGGGGAATTCAATCAACCATTCAGGCTGCGGGCCGGGATCAACGAGGAAGCAATGATGCAGCATAGTAGCTCAAAACCTGGAGCGGCAGTTTACGGGACCGGATTCGGCCTATTCACCCATGTCCGCGCGCTGCGCGATGCTGGTTTCGAAGTCAGGGCGATCATCGGCAGGGATCGCGAACGCACAGCTCAACGGGCCGCGCCGCTCGACATTCCGGTCGCTGCGACCAGCCTCGCCGAAGCGCTTGAAGATCCCGCAATCAAGCTGGTGACCGTCGCGACCCCGCCTCACGCCCACTATCCGGTGGTGATGGAGGCAATCGCAGCCGGCAAGCATGTGATGTGCGAGAAGCCGTTCGCAAAGGATCTCGCCCAAGCGCGTGAGATGCTCCAGGCGGCTCGGTCGGCAGGAATCGTTCACATGCTTGGCGCCGAATTCCGCTTCGACACGCAGCAGGCCCTGCTTCGCCGGGTCGTGCAGGACGGTTTGATCGGCGAACCGAAGCATTTCCTGCGCATCTATCATCAGCCGGGGCTGCAGGACCCGAGCGAGAAACTGTCCGACTGGTGGGAAGACGCGGACCAGGGTGGTGGATTTCTCGGCGCGTTCGGGGCCCACATGATCGATCAGGTGCGCTCCACGATGGGCGAGTTCAAGCGCGTGAGCGGCCAGCTGCAGACGCTGGCTCCAGGGCGGCCGAACATGACCGCCGACGACTGCTACACGGTTCAATTCGAGCTTGAGAGTGGCGCCGAGGGCGTCCTGGTCGCGGCGATGGCTTCACCCGGACCCCTGATCATGGGCAACAAGATTACCGGAACGGCTGGCGGCGCCTGGATCCAGCCGGGCGCAACCTTCGCCGACCCGGCGGAGGTCTGGGTCGAGAACAGGAACGGCGCGTGCAGGATCGATCCGCCGGCGGACCTGATCAACCCGCCTCCAACACCTTTCGAGGTGACTGAGCTGATCCAGACCGAGCAGGACCGCTGGCACACCCAGGGTTTCGACGTCGCGCCCTATACGCGCTTGTTCGCCGAGATGAAGTTGCGGATTGCAGGCGCGCAAGTCACTGCCCGCGAGACTGCGGGGGACTTCTATGATGCGGCAGCCGGGCAGGCGGTGCTTGATGCTGTCCGCCGGTCGGCCGGGGAGCGGAGGTGGGTGGACGTCGAGAAGCCGTAGCGCCGACCTGGTGATCCGGCTTCGACAGTCGGGATCTCGGCACCTCAGCCGACCTGTAATATATGTTATAGCAACTGGCCGGGTTCGGGTTGAATCGATCCGGACATGACCGCTCCCTCCGAATTACCCTTATTCTACTTTCATGTTCGCAATGGCTTCGGGTTTGCCGAAGACCGTGAAGGTGCGCGCCTAGCTGGCCTGACAGAGGCGAGGGAATACGCCATCAAGTCGGCGCGCTCGCTGATCAGCGCTGATGCGGAATCGGGGTGCCTCGACCTGACTGGCGAGATTCAGGTGGCCGATGAATCCACCCGCGTGATCTTGGTCGTCAAGTTCAGCGATGCCATCGAGGTTGTGACCGACGCGTCGCCATCGAAGGGCCTCTGATCGCAATGTCGATCGGTTCGACGCTGGCCGAGAATTTATCGCTATTCGGTACGCTTCCAGATGCTGATCGGGCGGCCTTCGCAGAGCTTGAGGGCGAGATCCGCAGGTTGGACAGGCATACGGACATCTACCGTGAAGGGGACCAGCCGACGCATGTCGTCGTCGTGCTTCGCGGCCTAGTCTACCGATACCGGATCGGGGTCGATGGCACCCGGCAGATACTCTCCTTCTATCTGCCGACGGAGGCTCCGTGCCTGGAGAGCCTCTATGTCGATTACATGGACAATAATGTCGGTGCGGTGGTCGACAGCGTCATTGGCTTGATCCCTCACGAGCAGGTCTATCGTGTTCTCGACCAGTATCCCGACGCCCGCAAATTGACCTGGCGCCAGACCCTCGTTCAGGCCGCGATCTTCCGCGAGTGGCTGCTTCGGAACAGCAATTTCCCTGCCAATTCGGCCCTGGCTCATCTCGTCTGCGAGATGTTCACGCGCGCCAAAGCCGCCGGGCTGGTTGAAAACGACAGTTTTCATCTTCCGCTGACCCAGGAATTCATCGCCAATGCGCTGGGAATCACGGCCGTGCACATGAACCGGACTTTGCAGCTTCTGCGCGAAGGACAGACCTTCGAATGGCGCAGCGGGCGCCTCCACATTCGTGATTTTGAAAAGCTTGCGGAGATCGGCGACTTTCGGCCCGACTATCTTCACCTCCGCCGCTGATCGGCAGTGGTGAAATCATGCCAACTGCACCGCAATGGCGCTAAACAGCGCGAATGGATCTCTACCTGCTTCGGCATGGACTGGCAGCGGAAGCCGACCGCAACCTGTATCCGGACGACCGGATACGCCCGCTCACATCTCGCGGCCAGGAGAGGCTTCGCCTCCAGGCTCACGCAATGAAGCGGCTCGGGATGTCCTTTGCGACGATCCTCTACAGTCCCTTGTTGCGCACGCGTCAGACGGCCGAAATCATCGCCCGCGAGATGGATCGAAGGTCGGCGCTCCGAAGCGAGGATCAACTCGCCCCCGCAGGGGACAACAGGGTGCTGATCGAAATCGTCCGGACTGAATTACCACGCTCGCAATCCGTGCTGCTGGTGGGTCACGAACCCAATCTCGGCCAGCTCTGCTCGATGCTCATCTGCGGCCGAATAGACGCCCGGATCCGCTTCAAGAAGGGTGGCTTGGCTCACCTTGAGTCGGATGAATCACTGGCGTTCGGACGTACGATACTGCGCTCGCTACTCGCGCCAGCGCAATTGCTGCAGATCGTCTAAGACTCGAGCACTCGTTCACACAGCTGCTCAAGAGCGGCCAACGTTTTCATCAGTTCCGCGACCTCAGCATCATAGTCCGCCGCCATCGCAAGAAGTGCCTGCTTGCCGTCGTCGGTGATGCACGAATCCGCCAGATCGGAGCACTGGCGAGACTTGCTGCGTCGATCATGGATGCTTTGCCGGACGTCGGCCGCAGAGATAGTGCTCGCGCTTTCAAGCGCTGTGAATCGATAGTCGAGTGTCATAGCTTACCCCTCGCTTTGGATCGCCTCGTTCGCGGTTCCCTCTCCCGAGCCAGCGTTTCAATACTTCGCTGAGCGATATCCAGTGCCAGCAGCCACAAGACGCCTGTCTTTCGGGCTGAGCTCTCTTCGCTGCGCTTTCTTGAAGGCTGTCGCAACGCACCCGCCGCGGCAACCAACACTGCGGCAATTGTTTCTAACAAGATCGGGTGGTCACCGAGCGTATCAGCGAAGCCTTTGCTTCGCTTGGCAACAGACTTGCTCGCCTTGATGACAGATTCCGAGTCTGGAGACGTGCGTCGCTTCGCCTTCTTAATCTTGCGCCGTTTCGCCACGTCAGGCCTGCCGCCAGGAGAGCTGTCACGCACACGTCACAATCCGGTGACGAAGATGGCGGTCGAACATCGCCACTGCCGACGGAAGTTAATTTAGGTGAAGAACCTTGTCAAAACGGTAGCGACGATCGTCGGTTTGGGAGCTATGTTGTGAATCAACTATTCAGTAAGCACCGGAGACAATGGCAAGCTCCAGATCCGGTACCACGATCGATCCGGACGGTTCGGTTCAGTCAGGCGTTTTGCCGTGGCGGTCGGGAACAGAAGGCCGTCTCGAAATTCTGCTCATCACGTCGACCCGGCGCAAGCGATGGATCATCCCCAAAGGTCGGCCGATGATCGGACTTACCCTTCGTGAGTCGGCGATGCAGGAGGCGTTTGAGGAAGCGGGCGTTCGCGGGACACCCGAAGACGAAGCAATCGGCAGTTTCATCACCGACAAGCTTCAACTCAACGGGGACACGAAGATGCTGTCGGTGACCGTCTTTCCGATGGAGGTCGTCGAAGTGCTCGACAGCTGGCCCGAGCAAGCGCTTCGGCAACGCCGCTGGTTCCGAGTGGAAGAGGCGGCAAAACTCGCCGAGCCCGTTTCGCTGCGGGAGCTCATCACGCTGTTCAGCGCAGCCAAAGGCGGGAATGTTTGAATGGACGGCATCGCAACCGCACCCAGCCCAAGCGAGGCCCCGGCCGGCGTCGTTCAGGAACCGCGCTATTTCAATCGGGAATTGAGTTGGCTCGCCTTCAATCAGCGTGTGCTGGAGGAGGCTTGCAATAGCTCGCACCCGCTGCTGGAGCGCCTCCGCTTTCTGTCGATCTCCGGCAGCAATCTCGACGAATTCTACATGGTCCGGGTGGCAGGGCTCCAAGCTCACCGGCTGATCGGGGTCGAGGAATTGTCGACCGATGGCCTTACCCTTTCTCAGCAACTTGCCGCGATCACGGCGGCCGCCGACCGGCTGATGGATTCGCAGCAACATGTCTGGCGTGACCTTATCAAGGTGCTGGAAAAGAATGGCGCCAGGGTGCTCGACGCCGCTCATGTCGACGGGGAGGACGGGGAGTGGCTCAACCGCTACTTCCACGAACAGCTGTTTCCCCTGTTGACTCCGCAGGCGATCGATCCGGCTCACCCCTTCCCGTTCGTACCGAACCGCGGCTTTTCGCTGATCTTCGAACTGCGGCGGAGTAGCACTGCCCCGCCGATCCGCGAGATTGTCATGCTGCCGCCAGCCGTGCCGCGCTTCATTCGGCTGCCCGGCAGCGAGGCGCGCTATGTCGCGCTTGAAAGCCTCATCCGCAGCAAGACCGATGCACTGTTTCCCAACTATGAAGTGCTCGGCGAAGGCGCGTTCCGCGTGCTGCGGGACAGCGATCTTGAGCTTGAGGAAGAAGCCGAGGACCTGGTCCGTTACTTCCGCACGGCCATCAAACGGCGTCGTCGCGGGCGCGTAATTCGGCTGGAACTTGATCCGGCGATGCCAGACGCCCTGGTGGAGGCGGTGGTCACAGGCCTCAATGCCGGTGACGCCCTGATATCCAAGGCGGGGGGCGTGCTGGGGGTCGCTGACCTGTCCGTGATTGTCGACGAGGATCGGCCTGACCTGAAGTTCCCGCCGTTCGATCCGCGCTTCCCAGAGCGGATTCGCGAGCATGGCGGCGATTGCTTCGCTGCGATCCGCGACAAGGACATCCTCGTCCACCATCCCTACGAGAGTTTCGAGGTGGTGGTCGAATTCGTGAAGCAGGCCGCTGCCGATCCCGACGTGGTGGCGATCAAGCAGACGCTCTACCGCGCCGGGAAGCAGTCGCCGATCATCCGGGCGCTGATCGAAGCGGCCGAGGCGGGGAAATCGGTGACGGCCGCGGTCGAACTCAAGGCGCGGTTCGATGAGGAGCAGAACCTCCTCTGGGCCAGCGCGCTCGAACGGGCAGGCGTGCAGGTCGTGTATGGCTTCATGGATTGGAAGACCCATGCGAAGGTGTCGATGGTCGTTCGCCGGGAAGAGTCCGGCTATCGCACCTATTGTCACTTCGGCACCGGCAATTACCACCCGGTGACCGCGCGCATCTACACCGATCTCAGTTATTTCACCGCCGATCCGGTGGCGGGCCACGATGCCGCGCTGCTGTTCAATTATATTACCGGCTATGTAGAGCCGCGGAGCCTGGAGCGGCTGGTGATTTCACCTCACCAGCTGCGTGACAAGATCATCCGGTTGATCGATCGAGAGATCGAGGCCGCGATTGCCGGCAAGCCGTCAGGCATCTGGGCCAAGATGAACTCGCTGGTCGACCCAATGATCATCGACAAGCTCTATGAAGCCAACGCCGGAGGCGTTGAGATCAACCTGGTCGTTCGCGGCATTTGTTGTCTGCGGCCGGGTGTGCCGGGCCTCTCCGAACGGATCTACGTCAAGTCGATCGTCGGCCGCTTCCTGGAGCACTCGCGCCTGTGGTGCTTCGCCAACGGATCGGAGCTGCCAAGTCGTGACGCGCTGGTATTCATCAGCTCGGCGGACTGGATGCCACGCAACTTCGATCGGCGGATTGAATATATGCTGCCGATCGAAAATCCGACGGTTCACGCGCAATTGCTCGAACAGGTGATGCTCGCCAATCTCCTCGACAACGAGCAGAGTTGGCGGCTGTCGGCTGACGGGAGTTATGAGCGAATCCAGCCCAAGGGACGGGGTTCGTTCAATCTCCACCATTACTTCATGACCAATCCCTCGCTATCAGGCCGGGGCCGGGCACTTGCACGTGGCCGGCGGGTGCCCAAGCTGCGGCTTCGCCGCGGCCGCTGATAGGGGAGGTTGATGAGAGAGCCGGTTGCGATCATCGACATCGGCTCAAACTCGATCCGCCTCGTCGTCTACACCGGAAGCCCGCGCGCTCCATCGGTGATCTTCAATGAGAAGGTGCTGGCGGGGCTTGGTCGGGACCTCGCCAAGACCGGCGCCTTGTCTGAAGCCGCGCAGACGCGCGCGTTGACTGCGCTTGGCCGGTTTCAGCTGTTGCTGCGCCACATGGGGGTTGGGCGAGTTCGAACCGTGGCCACCGCCGCTGTCCGGGACGCCAGCAACGGCGCCGACTTCGTCGCTCAGGTGGAGGCACTGGGGTTGGACTGCGAAGTCCTCTCTGCCGAGCAGGAAGGCTGGCTCGCGGGGGAGGGGGTTCTGTCCGCCATTCCCGACGCGGATGGGCTGGTCGGCGATCTCGGTGGCGGGAGTTTGGAGCTCGTCGAGGTTGGCGACGGGCGGGTGCGCAAGGCGCTCTCGCTGCCGATCGGAGTGCTGAGGGTCCGGGCGAACGGCAAGGATAGCGAGCTGGTGGCCGACGCGATCCGGCGCGGCCTCAAGACCGCTGACATATCACGGCGCCGTGCCGGCCGCCCGTTCTACATGGTTGGCGGTTCGTGGCGCGCGCTTGCCCGCCTGGACATGGTTACGAGCAGCTATCCGCTACCGATCACCCACGGCTATGTGATGCCCACGAACAGGCCGCGCGATCTGGCAAAGCTGATTGAATCTCTTCAGGGCAAGGACACCAAGGGCATTCCCGTTTCTTCGGAGCGTATTCCGACGCTCCCCGCAGCGGCGATGATTCTGTCGAGCATTGCCGAGGAGCTTCGGCCTGATCGCTTCATCGTGTCCAGCTACGGCATCCGGGAGGGTTTGCTCTATGCAGGCTTGCCGGCCCGGGAGCGCCGCAAGGACCCGCTGGTCGAAGCGGCGCGGGAGGCGAGTCTCGCTGCCCGGCGGTTCGAAGAGCATGGCGACCTGCTGGATTCATGGATCGGGCCGATTTTCGACGACCAGCGCGATCAGGCTCGGCTGCGACTGGTGTCCTGCATCCTCGCTGACGCCGCCTGGCAGGCGCACCCCGATTTCCGCTCCGAGCGTGGCGTGGAGCTGGCGCTGCACGGCAATTGGGTTGGGGTGGATGCGGCAGAGCGGGTGCTGATCGCGCAGGCGCTTTACTCCAATTTCGGAGCGCAGCAGCTGCTGCCGGACCGTGCCTTGACCTTCTTATGCAATCGCAGCGCTTTGGAGCGCGCTCATCAATGGGGTCTGGCGATGCGGCTCGGCCAGAGGCTGAGCGGGGGTGTCGCGTCAGCCCTGAAGCGCACCAGCCTGGCCACGGCGCCAGACTGTATCCAGCTTCGCGTCCGCAAGTCCGACCAGGCGTTAATTGGGGAAGCAGTGCAGCGCCGCCTGGTGCGGCTTGCTCAGGCGATGGGCTGCGAACAGCAACTCGTCGTCAGCGGTTAGAAGGGATCACCCGGCAGTCACCCAGAAAGGGCGCCGACGCTTCAGTCCAGCCAGTAATTTCCTGATCGGCACCAGCTGCTTCTTGCGGCCGACCGCAGCTGGCTTGTTCGGAAGCGTGACTGAGAAGGTCTGTGCCAGCTCTCTCGCCAGGACCTCATCGTTCCATTCTCCGAGCCCGTCCTGAAGCGCTTCGAGGGCTTTACTCCAGGCCTTGACCCGTTCGCGATCATAGAGATCGCCCAGGAACCCCACGCCGTACCGCATTTTCTTGATATCGATCCGAAGCAGATGAAGGTCGTCGTCGGACAGCGTGTCAATGTGAGCCGCCGCCGACTCCACCTGTTCCCACAACTGCTGCAACCGCTGCGTGGCAAAGGGCCGGATTGACGAATTCGCCTGCCGCCGTTGCCAAGGCGCAGTTTCAAGCCACTCGAGAATTCCAGTAAAAAGATCGCGGGAGCGCTGTGATTTGATATGTTCGATTGCGACGTCATAAGCTCGCTCTCTCGCCTCGTGCAGCCGCTTGAGGTCTGCAGGCGCAAGAGACGATCCGTAGGCTTGCGCGAACACATCAAGGTTGCGAGCCTCGCCGAGAGCCGCGGTGAACCACCGCAGGTCATGGCGCAGCTCGCGGAATGTCGATCGCCGGATGACCGGGCGAAAAAGGGACAATGCCGCTCGCAGGCGTCGCATCGCCACCCGGCCCTGGTGCAGCGCTTCGACATTGCGGTCCACGACAATCAGCGCCTCGTTCAGGCGGAAATGCCGGATGCACGACAGGAGGATCAAGGCGAACACGTCCGCGATCGTCTGCTCTTCGTTGATCTTGATCGGCGGCGCCTTGCGCACCAACTTCCTTTCCACTTCTCGGGTGGCCTCTGGAAGTGCACTCACCAGGCTTCGCAAGAGTCACTGCTTGTCCGTGGATGTAGCGTTGCCGATATAGAGTTTGAAGGAGTTGGCAGGTGAATCAGATCACCGCAGCCCGGGTCGTTCCCATTCTTGCCATCGCTGCGGGAATTTCGTTCCTCGGAATCAACGCCCCGACGGGGGCAAAGGAATTGACCGTCAAAGCGCCGCCGCCGGCGCTGGTCGCCCCAGTCGGCGGCCAGATTGAGACCGCGATCTTCGCCGGTGGGTGCTTCTGGGGAGTCGAGGCGGTTTTCGAGCATGTGCGCGGAGTGGTTCGCGTCGACTCCGGCTATTCCGGCGGCAATGCCGCAACAGCGCGATACCCGCTCGTAACGACCGGCCGCACAGGTCATGCCGAAGCGGTGAAGGTCATCTTCAACCCTGCTCGCGTGAATTATGCTGAGCTCCTTCGCGTTTATTTTTCGGTCGCACATGATCCGACCCAGCTCAACCGGCAAGGGCCGGATGTCGGCCCGCAATATCGAAGCGCGCTATTTCCGCTATCAGCCGATCAGGCACGCGTGGCGCGCGCCTACATCGCTCAGCTGAGCAATGCGCGCATTTACCCGCGCCCGATTGTGACAAAGATTGAGCAATTCAGAGCGTTCTATCCGGCCGAGTCATACCATCAGGATTTCATGGCCAAGAACCCGAGCCACCCGTACATCCAAGCCCATGACGCGCCGAAGCTGGTGGCGCTGAAAGCGAAATTTCCGCAAATGTTCAAAGGGTAGCGGCTAGGTCACGCTGCGCAGATCGATGTAATGCGATCAATCCTCAGGCAGTTGATCGGTGCCATCATGCTCGATGGCCGCTCCGACGGTGCCGTCAGCGAAGCGCAGCAGCAGCCGTGCTGCCGTTCGAGCGTCGGCCGCGTGAACCAAGGTCTGTCCTGACCGGTCGGTGACTCGTACGAAGCCGCGCGACAGCGGCCGCTCCGGATGGACGAGCTCCGCCATCCGCCACAAAGCCGCCAACCGCTCGTTGGCGGTTGTGAACTGACGCTCTAACCCCTGCGGCAATCGCGCGGTCAGGTCTTGCACCCGCTGCCCAGCAGCGGCCAGCCGATGGCGCAACATGTCGGGCCGGAGCGGCGCGGCTACAGCATTCAGGTCGGCGCGCGCATGGGCTGACCGGGCCGATAAGGCGCGGGGCAGGCGGTCAGCCAATTCATCTAGGCGTTGCCGCCGCATGCTCAGCAAGTCGTCGATCGCCGGCCAGCGCTCCTGAGCCAAGCCGAGACGCTGGGCGGCCTGCTCCTGATGCCGCGCAAGACAGCGCCGGCTCCGCTGGCCAAGCTCCTCCAACTGCGCCAGCAGCTCGGATCGCACCGGGACCGCAAGCTCCGCTGCCGCGGTGGGCGTCGGCGCGCGCAGGTCGGCGGCGTGATCGATCAGGGTCGTGTCGGTTTCATGCCCGACCGCCGAGATCAGCGGGATTGGCGATTCGGCGGCGGCGCGAACTACCTCTTCCTCGTTGAACGCCCACAAATCCTCGATCGAGCCGCCGCCCCGCGCAACGATTAGTAGGTCGGGCCTGGGATCGAAGGCGGCAAAGCCGCGGATCGCGGCAGCGATTTTCGCGGCCGCACCTTCGCCCTGCACCGGCACTGGCCACAGCACCACATGAGTTGGGCAGCGATCCTCGAGCCGGTGGATGATGTCGCGGATAACCGCGCCGGTGGGGGAGGTCACGACTCCGATCAGCGTCGGAAGGAAGGGCAGCGGACGCTTGCGGCCGACATCGAACAGGCCTTCGGCCGCGAGTGCCCGGCGGCGGCGATCGAGCAGCGCCATCAGCGCGCCTTCGCCAGCGAGCTCCATCCGATTGACCACGATCTGATATTTCGATCGGCCAGGGTAGGTCGTCAGCTTACCGGTGGCGATCACCTCTGCCCCGTCTTCCGGCCGGAACGCGAGACTTGCTGCATTGCCCCGCCAGATCACGGCGTCGATGCAGGCCTGGTCGTCCTTGATCGTGAAATAGCAATGGCCTGAGCTGTGCCGCTTGAAGCCGGAAATCTCGCCCCGCACCCGGACGTGCGAAAAGCTGCTCTCGATCGATCGCTTGAGCGCGTTCGAGAGTTCACTGACGCTGAGCGGCGCTGCGTTGTCGCCGCGCGCCGGCTCGGCTAACAGGCCGGGGCTACGGTCATCGTCGCCGCTTTCGGGGAGAGGCATGAATATCCTGCTGCTGGGTTCAGGCGGACGCGAGGATGCGCTGGCGTGGCGGCTTAGGCAATCACCTAGCACCCGGCGCCTGGTTGCGGCACCCGGAAATCCGGGCGTCGCGCGTTGGGCCGAATGCGTGGCGATTGATCCCTGCAGCCCTGACGCGGTCCTGGACCTGGCGCGCGAAATCGCTGCCGACCTGGTCGTAATCGGTCCGGAAGCGCCGCTGGTCGCGGGTGTTGGCGACGCATGCCGGGCCGCGGGCTTTGCCGTCTTCGGACCCAATGCAGAGGCCGCTCAGTTGGAAGGGTCAAAAGGCTTCACCAAGGATCTTTGCGCCGCACACAATATCCCGACCGCGGCCTATGTCAGGGTCGAAACCCAAGCAGACGCGCTTGCCGCGCTCGACCGTTTTGCCATTCCCGTCGTGATCAAGGCTGACGGGCTCGCGGCCGGGAAGGGGGTCACCGTTGCTCTCACCCGCGCCGAGGCGGAACAGGCGATTGCCGCCGCAGGCGACGGGCCGATGGTGATCGAAGAATTCCTCGAAGGCGAGGAAGCCAGCCTGTTCGCCCTGGTGGACGGCGAGACCGCAATCCCCCTCGCTTCGGCGCAGGATCATAAGCGGGTCGGCGAAGGAGACACCGGACCCAACACCGGCGGGATGGGGGCCTACAGCCCGGCGCCGGTGCTCAGTCCAGGGCTTGAACAGCGGGCGATGGACGAGATCGTCGGTCCGACCGCGCGCGCGATGGCTGCTGCCGGTACGCCTTTCTCAGGGGTGCTTTATGCCGGTCTGATGCTCACTGCGGATGGGCCCAAGCTGATCGAATATAATGTCCGCTTCGGCGACCCGGAGTGCGAGGCGATCATGCCCCGGATCGAGGGCGATTTCGCGGAACTGTTGATGGCCGTGGCGAGCGGTCGATTGGCCATGGTCACCCCGCCGCAGCTCAAGCCCTGCTCCGCAGTGACGGTGGTGGTCGCCGCTGAGGGATATCCGGGAACTCCGAAGAAAGGCGGACCGATCGACGGGATCGAGGATGCGGAGCGGGTTCCGGGAGTGACCGTATTCCATGCCGGAACGGGGCGGCACAGCTCGGGCGCGCTCCTGTCTGCGGGCGGCCGGGTCCTTGCAGTGACCGCGATTGCCGAGACGTTCGTGAATGCCCGTGCGCGCGCCTACCGCGCGATCGATGCGATCGACTTTCCCGATGGCTTCCACCGCCGCGACATCGGCTGGCGCGAGCTGGCCCGGGCCGAGGCATGACCGGGTCAGCCAAGCTGGCAATTGGGGTTGCCGCGTCGTTGCTGCTCGCCTGGGTTTATCACGGGCCGCTCGGTGCGGCCGATCGCCTGACCTCGCACATCGAGGCCGATGTTCGCGCCGAACTGGTGCGCAACGAGATGGACATGGTTCAAGCCCGCCTCGAACGTGGCCCGCTGAGGCGGACTCTGGTCCTGTCCGGGCCGGCCGATGATTTCCAACGCTCCGAGCTGATCCGCATCATCTCCGCCATTCCTGGGGTGAGCCGCGTCCGCTGGGCGCCCGACAGCCTGCCGCTGGAGCCGGTGACGCCGTGATTCCATTGCTTGCCGAGGTCGCGCTTCTGGCGTTCGGGGCATTCAGCCTTGGGCTGCTGGCGGGTTATCTGATTGAGCGCCGCAGGCGTTCGCGAACCGGGGAGTGACGATGACAGAAGTGCTGCGCGAATATTGGCCGATCCTGATTGTCATTGCCGTTCTTGGCCTGATCATTGGCCTATGGCTGCTCCGGCCCCGCCAACGCGTCCAACTCAGTGATTCCTCAACGCCGATCCGTCCGCACATGGACCCTGCCCGCGACACTCATGAAGGTTCTGGAATTGCCGACGAAGCTGCGGCGGCAACAAGCGATGTGGCCGGTGAATTCCTCGGCGCGGAGGTTCATCGCGAACTTGCCGCCGATGCGGGACCGGCCGACGATTTGCAGCGGCTCAAGGGCGTGGGTCCGCGCTTGTCCGCATTGCTCAACGATCGGGGAATTAGCCGGTTCGACCAGCTCGCCAGTTTGAGCGAGGCCGATCTGGCGGTACTCGACCGCGATCTCGGCAGCTTTAAGGGCCGGCTGGCCAGAGATCGGGTCGTGCAGCAGGCGGGATATCTTGCGCGCGGCGACGTCACCGGCTTCGAACAGGAATTCGGGAAGCTCTAAAGGCTCAGTCGTCCTCAGTGCTCCGGTCGCGCCGCCGTTTGGGCGGCGTGGCGATCAGCTTGTCGATCTTGCGGCCGTCCATATCGACAACCTCGAACGACCAACGGTCATGCTCGAACAATTCGCCGGTCTTGGGGATCCGCTTGAGCAGCGACAGCGCGAACCCCGCAACGGTGGCATAGTCACGTTCGGACGGTAGGCTGATCCCCAGCGTATCCCCCAACACGCGTGCACTCGCGGCGCCTGACACAAGCCAGCTTCCGTCCTCGCGCTCGACGAGCGGCGGATCGTCGCCTTCCTCGATGTCATGCGCGAACGATCCGGCAAGCGCCGACAGCAGGCTGCCCGGCGTTACAATCCCGTCAACATGCCCATACTCATCCTGCACCAGCGCGAGCGGAACCGCCGCCGCGCGGAGAACAGCGAGAGCGTCCATCGCGTCCATCATGTCCGGAACCACTGCCGGCTTGACGGCCAACGCGCGCAGATCGAGTGGCCGATTATCGAGCATTGCCATCAGCAGGTCGCGAACCTGGACCACACCGATGATCCGATCGACCGATCCCTCCGCCAGTGGCAGCCGTGTGTGGGGGATTTCGGCCAAGGCCTCGCGTAGTCCGCTCAGCGGCGTGTCTGCGTCGATCCAGTCGATGTCTGTGCGAGGGGTCATGACTTCGCGCACCGGCCGGTCGGCGAGGCGCACAACTCCCGAGATGATCGCCCGTTCGTTCTCTTCCAACACCCCCGCCGATTTTGCCTCGGCGACCACCAGGTGAAGTTCTTCGGCGGTGACGACGCTGCGTGCTTCTCGGTTCAATCCCAGCGCACGGAACACCAGGCCCGTGGTCTTGTCGAGCAGCCAGACGAACGGCGCGGTCGCCTTCGACAGCCAGTGCATCGGTCGGGAGATAGCGACTGCAATCGGCTCAGGAGAGCGCAGGGCAAACTGCTTCGGAACCAGTTCGCCGATCACGAGGCTCGCATAGGTGACGATTACCACGACCAGGGTGAAGCCGATGCTATGCGCGGTCTCCGGCTCAACCCCGAGCAGTTCGACGCGCTGGGAGACCGGCTCGCCCAGGCTTGCCCCTGAATAGGCGCCGGCAAGAATGCCGATCAGCGTGATTCCGATCTGGACGGTGGAGAGGAAGCGTCCAGGATCGGCGGCCAGCGCAAGTGCCGTCTTCGCGCCGCCGCTGCCAGCCTTAGCCATGGCCTTGAGCCTCGCCTCGCGCGCCGACACGATCGCCAGCTCGCTCAGTGCGAAGACACCATTAAGCCCGATCAGGGCGAAGATCAGAACAAGATCGAGCCAGGGGAAGGGAAGGAGCGGGTCGCGCATGCGTGAAGCCGCTCTCTTGACGGGATTTGCCGAGTTCCACAAGCAGTCGGCCGTCTGCGTGGATGACGCTAGCGCCTCGCCAGGAAGAAATCCTTGAGCTGAGCGGCCGCGATTTCCTCGCCAATTCCGCCGAGTACGTCCGGGCGATGATGACATGTGGGATGAGCGAACACGCGCGCTCCGTGAACTACTCCTCCGCCCTTCGGATCGTCGGCTGCAAACCGCAGCGCGTCGAGCCGCGCGATCGCGATCGCTGCGGCGCACATCGCGCAAGGTTCAAGCGTGACCCACAAGGTGCAGCCATCGAGGCGCGGGCGGCCGAGCGCGGCTGCGGCGAGCCGGATCGCGACCATCTCGGCGTGCGCGGTCGGGTCGAGATTGCCCCGCATGGAATTGCGCGCCTCGGCAATGATCTGATCGCCGCGAGTGATCACCGCGCCGACGGGCACCTCGTCGGCCGCCGCGGCCTCGGCGGCAAGATCAAGGGCACGGCGCATTGGTTGCGGCAGCGGGAAGCTCATCCGCGACTGGCTAGCCCAGGCTTTGGTGCCTGCCTAGTTTACGCTGTTGGCGGTGGGCTGGTCTCTCGGCGAGTCGACCCTCACCGTTGGGACGGCAACCTGAACGTTGCGCTCCTTGACCCCGACGGCGACAGAACCAGTCTCGACTTGAAAGGCGGGTGTCTGACCGCCCTTTGCCGTAACGCCATCACCGGTTGCGGCGACCGCGGGCATTTCAGCGTCGCGAGTCTGGCTGATGGACAGCAGTCCAGACTGGATGAGCGCGATCAGCGCCACGACAGCCAAGATTAGGATCAGGAAGATTGCGCGCATCAAAACCGTCCGTCTAAGCGAAGATTGACCAGAAAAACGCCCGGGACAAGCGGGAGTTGCACTGGGCTGGAGTTGACGAGCGAAAGCCTCCCCGCTATCGGGCGCCTTCAGGAGCCCGTTCAACCAGGACGAGAATGATGTCGCGCATTTGCGAGCTGACCGGCAAGGGCCGGCAGGTGGGACACAATGTTTCCCACGCCAACAACAAGACCAAGCGGACCTTTCTGCCCAACCTGCAGAATGTCACGCTGATCTCTGATGCGCTCGGGCAGGGTGTCCGCCTGCGGGTGTCGACCCATGGCCTGCGTTCGGTTGAACATGTCGGCGGGCTCGACAATTGGCTGAGCAAGACTGCCGACGAGAAGCTCTCGCCGCGCGCGCGCAAGCTCAAGCGCGAAATTGCGAAGAAGGCGCAGGCGGCCGCCTGACGTCTACTCTCGCGATTGTTGCGGGAGTTTAAGGTCCAGCGCCAGCAGGAGCGTTCGTCTCCTGGAGCTAAAATCATTGTCGGTCATTAGCCAGAGGCGAACCATCTGATTGCCCCGGCTCTCCGGCGCCATCGCTTCGACATTATCTAGCACGCCAAGCGGCAAGGGCGCGAGCAGCCGCGCCTCCAGCCCGTCTTCCTTTTCGATCACGCGCAGTAGTTGGTTGCGGACGCCCATCAGACCGATCGACCGGCCGACCACTAGCAGCGAGCCGTCGGGGAGCGTAGTCGCTTCTGAAAGACGGCCCTGCGGATTGTGCCATTTGACCGGCTTGATCTCTCGTCCGGCCAATTGCGCAGCCTGATCACCATCCTCGCTGAACAGCAGCAGCCCGCCTCGCCATTGGGTGAGCGCTTCGATCCCGCTGTTGCGCCCCAGTCCAGGCATCGCGACTTCAACCGTCTCCAACACTCGCCGGAAGTCCTGGTCGAACAGCCACAGCTCGTCACGATATTCGAAGGCAACCCACCAGCCGCGGCCTGCAGGATCGCCCGATAGAGCTTCGCCGTCGCGGTTCTTCTTGTACTCGCCCGAACCAGGACCGCTCGGCAGGTCGCGGATCTGGGCGGGACGCATCCGGACGCCCGGTTTCGGTAGGCGGATCAGGCTACCGGAATCGGTGAGGAGCAGAAGTGCACCTCCATCAATTGCCATGCCGGAAACCCCGCCGAAGCGCCGCTCCGCGACATCAACCGTCCAGGCTCCCGCAAGCGTCAGGGGCGCGAATTGCCGGTGATCGAGATCAAGCGCCGCAAAGCGGATGGGAGCAAGAGTTGGAGGGCCGGGCTTTCGATCCGGGGAATCTGGCATTGCCCATGCGAAACCGAGGACGAGCGCAAACAGAAGGCCATGAACTGCGGCCTGGAATGTGAACCGAAGCTGCAACCGATGTTCAGCTTCGGTTGCAGGCGAATCGGGCACTAGCGACGTCATTCGGGTGTTCCTCCCTTCACCCATTAGGCGACCTAAGTGTCGTAACTGAGTTCCCTCGTGTCGCGTAGCGAGGGGGGCCCGGGGCGAGAGATCGCGCCGGGCCCAATCTTTTTCAGCGTTCCGGTTTGAACAGCTGGGCCAGGCGCTCGATCATCACGGTGGCGAGCTGCTCCGCATCCATGATGGTGACTGCATTGCGGTAGTAGCGCGTGACATCGTGGCCAATGCCGATCGCCATCAGTTCGACCGTCGACCGCTGCTCGATCCAGCTGATGACCTGACGCAGATGGGCCTCAAGATAGGCGCCGCCGTTGGCGGATGCGGTTGAGTCGTCGACCGGTGCGCCATCGGAGATCACCATCAAAATCCGGCGCTCTTCGGGGCGGGCGATCAGGCGGCTGTGCGCCCACAGCAGCGCCTCGCCGTCGATATTCTCCTTGAGCAATCCTTCGCGCAGCATCAGCCCCAAATTGCGACGGGCATGGCGGTACGGCTCATCAGCCTTTTTGTAGAGGACGTGGCGGAGGTCATTGAGCCGGCCGGGGTTCGGCGGACGGCCGTCGGCCAGCCACAGCTCGCGGCTTTGCCCGCCCTTCCATGCGCGAGTTGTGAAGCCGAGCACCTCGCTTGCTACTCCGCACCGCTCCAAGGTGCGGGTGAGAATATCGGCGCACAGGGCCGCGATTGAAATTGGGCGGCCCCGCATCGACCCGCTATTGTCGATCAACAGGCTGACCACCGTGTCGCGGAAGTCGGTCTCCCGCTCGACCTTGTAGCTGAGGGAGTGGGTCGGGCTGACCACTACTCGGGCCAAGCGCGCGGCATCGAGCAGCCCCTCTTCCTGGTCAAAGTTCCAGCTGCGTGCCTGTTGAGCCATCAGCTGCCGCTGCAGCCGGTTGGCCAGGCGGGTGACCAGGCCCTGGAGCGGACCCATCTGCTGATCGAGGTATGACCGCAGCCGAATCAGCTCGTCTTCATCGCAAAGCTCATTCGCGGCAACCACCTCATCGAAGCGGGTGGCGTAAGGATGATAATCTCCCGCCGCGACAAACTCGACCTGACGGCGATTTGGCCGTGACCGTGCCTCGTCCGGAAAGTCATCGTCGGTGCCGAACTCGTCGGGATCGGATTCCGCGGAGCTTGGCTGCGCCTCCTCCTCGCCCGGCTCGTCCGCCTGGTCCGACCGCATGTCCATCGCGCCTTCAGCGCCGGAGTCATCCGCCTCCTGATCGCTGTCGCTGTCGTCCTCCTGCGCCTCGTCTCCTTCGTCGCCACCCTCTTCCGGGGTCTCTTCGGCCGGCGGCTCGGCGGGCGCGAGCTCCAGATCCTCAAGCACTCGCCGGCACAGCGTCGCGTAGGCCGCCTGGTCGTCGATTGTCAGCGCCAGCCCGTCGAGGTCTCCGCCCGACCGCTCTTCGATCCAGCCCGACAGATGTTTCAGGCCGGCGATGGCCTCCCTCGGCGGTGCGTCTCCGCTCAGCCTTTCGCGAGCGATCAGCCACAGGCTGGTCGCCAGCGGCACCTCCTCCGCCGAGCGCGCGCGGGTGATTGCATCCCCGCGAATTCGGGCCTCGGTGTATTCGGACAGATTCGCACGAACGCCAGGCATCGCCAGCGCGCCAAGCGCCTCGATCCGCGCAGTCTCGAGCGCATCGAACACCCCACGAGCGTCGGGATCGGTCGGCGCGAAGCGGGCGTGAATCGCGGCATCGTGGTGGCGGATTCTCAGCGCTGCCGAGTCGGCGGCCCCTCGCGCCTCGGCAATCGCGCGCTGCGGGAGCGAAGGGCCGGGCGAGGGCACCCGGGCAGTCTTGCCCTGGCCCGGTCCGCCGTCCGAGCCGAACGCCACGTCCAATTCCGGGTCTCCGGCGATGGCCCGCGCCGCCCCGGCGAGGACCCGGCGGAATTCATCAACCGAGGATGGCGTCGTCATGACCGGTCAGGTCCAGCACCGGACACTCAGGCCCTCGACGCCACGCTTTCGGGCAGGTCCAATCCGAACACCCGCTGATAATATTCGGCGATGATCGGCCGCTCGGCTTCGTCACAGCGGTTGAGGAAGGACACGCGGAAGGCAAAGCCGACATCGCCGAAGATCAGTGCGTTCTGAGCCCAGCTGATCACCGTGCGCGGGCTCATCACCGTCGAGATATCGCCATTGATAAAGCCCTGCCGCGACAGCTCGGCCACCTTGATCATCTTGTCGACCTGCTGCTTGCCGCCGGGCGTGTCATATTCCCCCGACTTCGCCAGCACGATCTGCGATTCAACCGCCGCCGGCAGATAGTTGAGGGTGGTCACGATATTCCACCGGTCCATCTGCGCCTGATTGATCGCCTGGGTTCCGTGGTAGAGGCCGGTCGTGTCGCCGAGGCCGACGGTGTTGGTGGTTGCGAACAGCCGGAACCAGGGGCTGGGATGGATCACCCGGTTCTGGTCGAGCAGCGTGAGCTTGCCTTCAACCTCCAGCACGCGCTGGATGACGAACATCACGTCGGGCCGGCCCGCATCATATTCGTCAA